>PWVU01000051.1 GCA_003561715.1 Candidatus Kaiserbacteria bacterium
AAAAAAAATACTCATAACGGTACTCGTGTTTTTTGTCGTCCTTGCGGTCGGACTTGGCGGGTATTGGCTCTTGGTGCAGCAATCAAATAGCGGGACTCAAGGTGGAGGGGGTGAAAGTCGAGGTCCACTCTTTCCTTTTAGTGGCTCGGGCAGTCCCGATGCTCCAACAATGCCCGAAAGCGATATCCAGGATGGCGTTATCACGACAACGCCCGGTATGCGCCCTGCGCTGTGGCGTGTGACCGAACGACCAACCGTGGCGGCAATTGCCCACACGGTGCGCGACCGATCTGATGAAGAGAAGTGGTATATTCGCTACGTGGAGCGAGAGACCATGCATGTGTACGAACAAGAGGTGGTCTCGCGTGACAAAGTTCGCCTTTCGATCACCAATGTCCCACGCATACAAGAGGCGTTCTTTTTGCCGGGACTGCCCGATCGTTTTGTGATTCGCTATCTTGATTCGTCTGCGGAAAACATCCAGACCTACCGCGCCACTCTTGTCCCGCGCGACCAAGAAAATCCGCCTCGCTCGGACGAAGAGAAAGAAAACGCTTACCGTATCAGCGGCTCGTTCCTCGAACAGAATATTCGCTCAATAGCACCCAATACCACAGGCGGATTGGTATACAGTGTGGGCGAGGGGATAGGCTCCTCAATCAAGACCGTGAGTTTGGACGGCAGTGTTTCAACGCTCTACACCACGCCCTTACGGGAAGTGTTGGTATCTTGGCCGGAGACAACAACTGTTTTGCTCAATACCAAGGCCGCGTATGACACTCCCGGCGCACTTATTCGTATTGCCGCGGGAAGTGGAGCGGATCGCATTGTGATGACCGATCGCCCCTCGCTCCTTGCCGGCATGAATACAACCGGCGATCGTTTTGTTGCGTTTACCAACGGGCGAGAACATCGGTCTTCATTCTCCTTGCGTAATCGAGACGGCACCCATCGTGCCGACTTGTCGCTGATCACCATACCGGAAAAGTGTACCTGGAGCGTCGACTCACCCACCGTTATCTATTGTGCAATTCCGTCAGCGATCCCCGGCACCGGATTTCCCGACACCTGGTATCAAGGGGTCACACACACGGAAGATCTGTTATGGAAAATAGACACCGAGACCAATACGACAACCCTGCTTGCTGGACAAGCTGATTTTATTCGCGAGGGTGCAGATGAGCCACTCGATGCCATCAACCTCACTGTCTCCGCAGATGACCGCTATCTTACCTTTATCGATCGAAAGACCGACGAACTGTGGGCGCTTCGTCTGTATACACCCGAACTATAGGACACGAGGGAGAGGCACTGAAACTCAGAATATAAACCAAAAACGGCGCTTTCAGCGCCGTTTTTGGTTTTATGAAAACAGCTGAGCGTCACGTGTATCAAGATCAGATGATTCGGAGCGAGCGGCGGTGCCAATACTCTCAGCGTGTCTGATGGTTATTTTTTTGACGGGACCGGTTCCGTGTGATTCGGTCTCGATTTCGGGATCATCCGCAACCATACTATGCACCAACATGCGCTCGTACGCATTGAGTGGCTCCATTTCCACACTTGTTTTAAACGAGCGTACACGCTCTATAAGCATTTTAGCTTTACGGCGCAACTCCTCGTTACGCTCTTGCTGATAGCGATTTACATCGATCAAAAAAGAAACGTGGTCAAGTTGTTGTCGTTTCTCCACAAGCCTTTTTACCACGTAATTGAGCGCGCGCAGTGTCTCTCCCTGAGTGCCGATCAACTTCTTGGCGTCTTTGGTAGTGACTGAAAAAATAGGATGGGTCGCATCTGCGATATAATGCACCTCTGCATCTTCTATCGAAAGCTTGGTGAGTATGTCTTCTATCAGTTGTTGTACTGCTTGGGTATCCATAGTAAGTGTCAACGCTACTTTTTTGCTGTCGGTTCCGAGGCACTTTTATCAGCTTCCGCCTGTTTTGCACGTTCCTCGGCCGGTCGCCTAATTGTTCGGCGCACATGCCACTCTTGCAGAATAGACACAATATTGCTTGTTGTCCAGTACAATGCAACCGCGGCTGAAATTATGTAAGCGAAAACTACGACAACAACAGGCAGTACGTACCGCATCTGCACATGCATGCTGCGGGCAAGATCATCACTGAATGACGCCGTTTCGGGGTCTCGTGGTTTCGGTTTGGGGAATGCGAGTTTGGTTTGATAGTACTGTGTGGCACCCGCCAAAAGTGCAAGCACCAGACTGCGCTCCGCCACATCCACCCATCCCAAAAATTCCATAGTGACAACATCGGGAACCCTCACAAAAGCATACAGTAGAGAGGGATCGACTTCAGGTAGTGCACCACGAAAGAACACCCAGTAGAGGCCAAAAATGATGGGAAGTTGTATGAAGAGCAGTAGTATACTTGAAAAAGGATTGACACCTTTTTCTCGATACAAGCCCATGATCTCCGCAGACTGCTGTTGGCGACTTTCAAGGTCTTTTTTGTCTTTGTATTTCGCTTGAATCGCTTTCAACGGTTCTTCCAACTCGCGCATAATGACCTGTGTGCGTGCCGCTTTGAGAGAAAGAGGTATGAGAATGATTTTCACCCCGATGGTCAGTACAATAACCGCCACACCGACATCTCCGCCCGGCACCACATCGATCAAATAGACCAGTGCGTTATATAAAGGAGTGAATATATAGTCATTGAACGCACTTTTCAGCATGTAGGGCGTATTGTACCCTGTATTTGAACCGTATACAATTTATGTAATCAGCCTGCCTAATCCGCGTTCCGCTCAGTATCGTTCAATCGCAATATGAGATGCGCTTTGTGAAGCGCCGATACAATATCCTCTCGCAACGCATCATACGAGGCACCTGCAGCTTCTTTCTTAAGGAAAACGATACTGTGGCTTGTAGAAAGGTCTTTTTTTATGTCGGCAAATACCGCATACACTCTGCGCCGAAGGAGATTGCGCGCAACCGCTTTTCGTGCCACTTTTTTTGATACAACCACACCCACACCAAACGTGGGGGAGGGCATAAAAGATATGGCACACAACGACCCGTGTACTCGTCTTGTGTGCCTGCGTGATCGTTCAAAATCCTCACGACCAAGACGGTCTTTGCGGGGCAACATGGGTATTATACGGAAAGCTTTGCGCGTCCACGCTGACGACGACGCTTTAGTACCGCTGCGCCGGCAGTGGTCTTTGCGCGCACCAGAAAGCCATGTGTTTTCTTTCGCTTGCGTACTTTGGGCTGATAGGTTCTTTTTGGCATATGGCTATGTATGAGGTCTGTACAGTACCACAGCATCTTTGTGTGCGCAATATGTTCATGAAGACCATGTACCAATGAAGAACTGCCAACAGGTTATACACATACTTTCCCCCACATATAGGTTTTTTCACAAGGTGGCACGAGTTATCCCCAGCCGCTATAATAGTGCGTACGTCTCATTACTCGGGGTAATTATTTTAAGGAGTATCTAGTATGTATAACACCGCATCTGCTTCGCTTTCCAATCGTGAATTATGGCAAAATACACTGACCGACATTGAGTTGAATGTTTCTAAAGCGGTCTTTAACACATGGTTCAAAGGAACGCACATCGTCAAACGAGAATCGGGGATAGTATATGTAGGCGTTCCAAGTCAAATTTGTAAAGACTGGCTTTCCGATAAGCATCATAAGACTATTCTTGAAGCGATCCGAGGGTTTGTACCGGATATACGTGGTGTGGAATATGTGATCGCAAAAGAATCGCGCCAACCGGAAGAGCATCAATCACAAAAAAACGAGCGACTTCATTCGCAACTACCGCTCCACGAGCACTATATCGATCGATCCGATAACCTAAATCCGCGCTATACGTTCGATTCTTTTGTGGTCGGCTCATTCAATGAGCTCGCCTATGCGGCGTCTCAGGCAGTGGTAAACAATTTGGGTATTATTTACAATCCGCTTTTTATCTATGGTGCAACCGGTCACGGAAAAACACACCTTATTCAAGCGATTGGAAATCATATTAAAAAACTCTACCCCAATAAAAAGGTCTTTTATGTCACCTCCGAAAAATTTGGTACCGATTATGTGACTGCGTTGCAGAACAACTCAGTCGAACAATTCAAAGCGAAATATCGCCAACACGATCTACTCATCATGGATGATATTCAATTCATGTCCGGCAGAGAAAAGACTCAGGAAGAGTTGTTCCACCTCTTTAATTCGTTGTACGAGAACAACAAGCAGATCGTGTTTTCAAGTGACCAACATCCGAACTATATTCAAAAGCTGGAAGATCGTCTCAAGTCGCGATTTGGGCAGGGTATGATCATTGATATCAGTCCGCCCGATCATGAGTCTCGGGTTGCTATCCTGCGGACCAAAGCCGCACAAAATGACTTTTTTCTCTCGGATGAAGCCATTGAATTCATTGCCACAACCGTTGAGGGTAATATCCGTGATCTTGAGGGTGTATTGAACCGTATTATGTGTCATGCGCAGCTAAAAAATACCACCCTTACCCTTGATGAATTAAGAGCCTTGATCAAAGACAGTGTAAAACCGCAAAAGAACATATCCCATAAAGAGATCGTGCAATGTGTCGCATCATTCTATGACATCGATGAAGCTTCAATATATGAAAAGACCCGTAAAAAAGAAGTCGTAAAACCTCGTCAATTGATCATGTATCTCATGCGTAACGACTTTAGTATTTCCTATCCCGCGATCGGTCAAAAACTGGGGGGACGTGATCATACGACAGTGATCCATTCTTGTGAAAAAATTAAACACGACCTTCTGGAAGACACTGCATTACAACAAGAGTTATACCAAATACGCGCAATGTTGAAATAGTGGGGAAAGAGCGGGGGACAACGTATGCAAGACATCGGGGAAAAGAATAGCACAAGCCAAGGACAGCAGTAGGAAAAACATGAGCATTACGAGGACATGCTGATACGAGCAGAAACAGCAACCACATTATCCACACACGACTAAAGAATGCCGTAGAAAAATGTAGCTGTATGTAACGATACATTGCGTCTATCCACACATCCACAAGACTAATAATAAAAAGGGTGTATAAATAATAAATCAGTATGAAATTAGAAGTATCGAAAGAAGCATTGTTTGCAAAAGTACAACTTGTTGGGCGTGTCAGCGGAAAGCAAGTGACACTTCCGGTCCTGCAGGGTATCTTTCTTGAAGCTCGTGAGGGTCGAGTGTTTTTGCGTGCAACTAATCTTGATATTGGTCTTGAGGGAAGTGTTGCGGCAAAAATAGAGCGAGAAGGGGTATGTGTTGTTTCCGCGAGTGTCCTGTCACAAGTGTTGGGGTCGATGACTAAGGGCGGCATGATCTCACTGGAGTCGGTTGAAGGTTCTCTGGCGGTTGGGGGTGTACACGGGGTGTCCAGGCTTGCAACGCTTGATCACACCGAATTTCCTTCACTGCCGCAGGTGGAGGGTGGAGAGACGGTTGTTCTTCAGGCGAGCGATCTGATCGCGGGTATTCGCTCAGTTTGGTTCGCCGCATCACAGTCGTCGATAAAGCCCGAGTTGGCAAGCGTGTATCTCTATGAAGAGAATGGAAGTATGGTGTGTGTGGCGACTGACTCATTCCGTTTGGCGGAAAAAAAAGTGCGCATGAAAAAGCCGGCACAACTACTCCCGCTCTTGGTGCCAAATCGAACCGTAGTTGATCTTATGCGTACGCTTGAGGTGTGCGAGGGCGACGTGACGGTAACTTTTTCGTCCAATCAACTTTCTTGTTCGTTTGAGGATGTGTACGTCACGACTCGGCTGGTTGACGGGACATTTCCCGACTATCGGCAGATCATACCTGCGGATCGCGTTACGACGGTGGTGTTTCTCAAGCAGGATATTCTGCAAGCATTAAAAAAAGCGACCATTTTCTCTGATCGATTTAATCAGGTTACGTTTGTGGTAGAACCCAATAAAAAAAAGATCACCCTTGAGGCGCGCAGTGCGGATATTGGTGAGATGAAAGAGGTGGTTGAGGGAGCAATAGAAGGTGATGACCTTACGATCAGTTTCAATCAAAAATACGTTATAGATGCCTTCCAGTCGATAGAGGCGGATAGCGTCTCGTTTCAGTTCAGTGGTCCGGGGCGCCCGGTCATCATTCAGGGTGTGGGCGATGACTCATTTCTCTATTTGGTGATGCCGATGAATAAATAATGGGTTCTGATAGCAGCCAGATCATGATACAAAATATCCAATCACTTCTTACTCGGTACTCTTTTGCGCCTACAGAGCGCATGATGCGCCGTGATGTCGCTCAGATCATTCACGTAAGCGCCGGTATACTACTATCCGAGGATCAGCTTCATATACAAGATTCGGTCATCTTTTTACGCGTGCGCCCCGCGATACGCAGTGAGCTCATGATTCGACAGGTCGATATACTCACTTCTTTGCGAAGTAATCCCAAAACCGCCCATATCGTTGCTCTGCGCTAGAATACACCAACATGCATTATGCGACGAATACATTTTTGATACCAGCTTCTTTTTGGTTCTTTTGGGGTTGTGCGAGATTCTGGCGCAGCGGTTACTTCTTCGCTACTGTCCCAGAGTGTGGTAATTGGGACACCCTACGTTGTTACGCAGAAACCAAGAAAGACGACATCGACTAAGAGCCAGCTCACTTTCTGGTACGAGCCCGTGCCGCCGACCATACCCCGTCTCCTCGGGGCGGGTGGTTGATTTGAGACTTTCACGTATCCGAAAACAGTAGCAAGCGGGAGTTATACAATTAACGCACCCGAAACTGCACACTATCGGTGCTACGATTTCCTCGCTCATCAATTACCGTTGCACGTAAGGTATTGATTTCTTGATCCACACCATACTCATCAGGAGTGAATGAGAATTGATACGGATCTTCTTCTATACGTTCAATCAGCGTCCCGTTGAGGGTATATTCAACGCGGTCAATCGGATACTCGGTCTCGGTGACTCGTACACGTACGCGTATGAGTGTTGTGGGAGAAAAGCGACGCATTGACTCGGGTTGGGTAATGCGAATACGTGGTCCCTCGAAAGCTTCAGAATGGGAAACCGTATCAGTGCCATCTTCTTCAATAGTAATTTCAGGAGCGGTACCTGAGAGTGCCGCCCGTGCTCCCCAAAAGCGAACACCGTATTCCCAAAGTGCATACTGCGGATCTGAGGCGGGATTTGAGGGAATCGGTCCTCGCGGGTCGCTCCGTGATACCCAGTGCAATATGGAGTGCACAGTTGCGAGCGGTTGCGCTTGGATCGGTTCCGTACCCTCATCCTCATCAAGGACATTCTCGATAGTCGGAGGTGGTGTTGGAGAGTGAGGTTGCCATACCCCGCGCAGTATTGGTTTGATGTCTTGCGGAATCGGAGGTGGCTCCGGAAACGGCTCCGTCTCACCAAGAACCTCAAACGCTTTCTGCATGAATTCGTTCCAGAGTGGCGCTATAATGAAGCCCGCGACGCGCCGATCCATAGACCGGTTATCATTATTGCCCGCCCAAGCGCCTGCGGCGATTTCTGGCGTGTATCCCAATATCCACGCATCTCGGTAATCGTTTGTAGTTCCGGTTTTTGCGGCAACTGCGCGCCCGGGAAAATGCAAAAACGAATGTGCCCCAAATGCCGGCGTGCGCGCCACATTATCCGAAAGCATACTATTGATGGCGCGGGCAGTCTCCGGCACAAGCACCGGCTCGGTATTGGTGGGGAAGTCCCGTAAGATTTTACCGTTGCGATCTTCAATGCGCAGTATCGGCTTGAGATCCGCACGCGTCCCGTCGTTTGCGAAAGTGCCGTAGGCACTGGTCATATCAAGAAGACGTACTTCCCCTCCTCCCAGTACCAAGGTAAGACCGTAGCGCTGATGGTCAGTAAGTGTGGTGATGCCCATACGCTGTGCAAGCTCCATGGAATCACGTGTGCCTGCCAAGTACAGGGCTTTTACTGCGGGAACATTTACCGATTGCGCAAGCGCGTTGCGAAAGGTCATGGGACCACGAAAGGTATTGTCATAATTGACCGGCGCGTAACAGCCATCCTCATTGGTAAATCGGTAGGGTTCGCAAGAGGTGGAGAATTGTGTTGCGACATCGAACACGACTGTTTCTGACGTGTACCCTTTATTGATCGCTTCGGCATATACGAATGATTTGAAAGAAGACCCGGGCTGACGCTCGGCAAGTGCAATGTTAAAGTTGCCCTCAATATCATCATCAAAGTAGTCTCGAGAGCCGACCATAACCAGTATTTCACCGGTTTTGGGGTCAACGGCAACCAAGGAGGCGTTTTCCGCATCATGCCGCTCCGCATTCTCAAGTGCGTAGCGCAGTACGATCTCTTCCGCCGGCTCTTGCAGGCGCCAATCAAGCGACGTGATAATGCGCAATCCTCCCTCCAATAGCTCTCGTTCACTGTAAATGTCGCGTAATTGATCTATTACATAAAACACAAAATGCGGCGCACTGATACCGGTATTGCGTTGTGGCTGAAAGAGCACTTCTTCTTCAAGTGCCACTACATACTCTTCTTCAGATATGAAGCCAAATTCCAGCATGCGTCGCAAGGTAAGGTCTTTCCGCGCATCTAAGGCGGCGCGATTGTTGCCGTACGGAGAGAGAAACGTGGGGGCTTGCGGTAGTGCGGCAAGGTAGGCGGCTTCCGCAATAGTAAGATCAGCAGCAGATTTATCGAAGAATGCGCGACTCGCCTCTTCTACCCCGTACTTATTGCCTCCGTACGGTGACTCATTGAGATAGAGTTCGAGTATTTCGTCTTTCGTGAGTTGACGTTCCAACTTAAGCGCCAAGACCCACTCTTTGAACTTTCGAGATACTCGCTTATCCGCTTCCAGGAGCGTGTTTTTGACGACCTGCTGAGTGATCGTTGATCCGCCCTGACCTCCCAAAAGATCACCCTGCTGAAGATTGCGAACAATAGCGCGCACGATCGCGCTCGGTTCAATACCACGGTGTCGGTAGAAATGTGCATCTTCAATGGCAATGGAGGCGTGTATAACATGCGGTGACATGTCTTCTATCGGAATGACCGTCCGTCTGATCTCTTGATGCATGTTGTACAATAAAATCTCACCGGTACGGTCGTAGATCTTGGAGGATTGCTCCACGCGGCGTGCTTCAACCGACTCCCAACTCGGCATGGTCAGATTTGCCGCCCATAACATAAAAGACCCTGAACTGATGAAAAAAACGATCAGTCCAAGAATAATAGTTATCTTTGCAATAGAGCGAATGCGCTTGATCATACGTCTGTTAGTATAGCATGGCGGTTGCCACCTGCGGGACGCGTGTTATACCAAAAAAACACGCAATATGCTAGATTGATGGCATGCAAGTTGCTACCGATCCGAAAAAAATCGACGAGCTCCTTACGCGTGGTGTTGCTGAGGTTATCCCTGAAAACGCACTGCGCGCCAAACTTCTTTCGGGTGAGCGTCTGCGAGTAAAGCTCGGTATCGATCCCACGAGCCCTAATTTGCATCTGGGACGCAGTGTGCCGCTCCTCAAATTGCGAGATTTCCAAGAACTGGGACACCAGATCGTATTCATTGTAGGAGATGCGACAGGTGTCATTGGAGACACCTCAGATAAAGAGAGCGAACGTCCGATGCTTACGTCGGAGACTGTTGAAGTCAATAAAAAGGCATATTTCGAGCAGGTTGGAAAACTCATTGATCTTGAGCGCGCTGAGCTTCGGTACAATTCGGAGTGGCTCAACGCGCTCACCTATCGCGAGATAGGTGAGCATGCCGACGTCTTTTCGGTGGCGGATTTCATTTCGCGTGAGAATATCAAAAAGCGCCTTGATGCCGGCAAACGGGTTTCCCTGCGGGAAGTGTTATACCCCTTGATGCAGGGGTACGACAGTGTTGCGATCAAAGCGGATGTTGAGATTGGTGGTATGGATCAGAAATTTAACGTACTTGCGGGACGACCTCTTCAAGAGCATTTTGGACAGCCTCCTCAACACGTCGTACTCGGTCCGCTTGTAGAGGGCTTGGATGGACGCAAAATGAGTTCAAGTTGGGGTAATACCATAAACTTCCTTGATGAGCCGTTTGATATGTTCGGTAAGGTTATGAGCGTACGTGATGAGTTGGTACCCCGTTATTTTAAGGTATTTACGCGTACGCCGCTAGATGAGGTGCGTTCCATGGCGTTATCACTTGATTCCGGCGAGATGCATCCGAAAGACGCAAAGATGCGCCTGGCGCGTGAGATTGTGACGATGTATCACTCGAAAGAGGATGCTGAGCAGGCACAAGAGAAATTCGTCGCCACGTTTGCCGAAGGCGGTGTGCCGGAAGAAATTGCAGTCGCCCTTGTTGCCTCAGGCACCCCTCTAATCGACGCATTAGTTGCCTCGGGAGTCGTATCGTCAAAAAGCGAAGCACGACGTTTGATCGAGGGGGGTGCGGTTTCGCTACCTCTGGCAGGTAATGAGAAGATAACCGATATCACTACACGTGTTGACAGAGAGCTAACGCTCCGTGTGGGAAAAAAACGCTTTGTGCGCTTTGAGATAGCGTAGATTTACCAGTGATGTCAAAACCCAAACGCCCGCGCAATGCGCGGGCGTTTGTGCTTCTTCATCGGCGACCTAGTCATCCATTGGGTCGAAATCAGGATCGAGATCGTCTTCGCTGTCAGTCAGGTCTTCCTCTTCGTCATCAGCAAGGGGAAGCGTCGTATCGTCATCGTCATCCGCAGTATCGTCGTCATCCGTAAGCGGAAGCGCCGTATCATCGTCATCTGTTGCGTCATCATCAAACGCGTCGTCAATGTCGTCAAGGGGTGCAGCTTCATCCAGATCTTCTTCTTCATCCAGATTTTCTTCTAGTTCGTCTTCGTCTTCAAGCACCGCAACATTCGCGTAGTCGTCTTCAAAGAGCATGTGGATAGTATGATTAGGGTGATAATTACAGCAAAGCGTCTCGCTCGTCGAAGGTATTATAATTACCTTTTCGTGAGAGTAAAGGGGGTGCGCACATGTGTGCTAGAGTCGCAAATGTGCACTGCAGGTGATCCCGATCGCGATTGCGTCCCACTCATCGTCATAGGTAATGGGTTTTGTGACCTCGATCAGCTTCGGGAGCATGTACATAACGCGGTCTTTGGGGCTTTTGCCGTCTCCTGTGATTGCCGCTTTTATCTCAAGCGGGGTGAATTCATGGATCGGTAATCCCTTGGTATGTGCCACATAGAGTAGCATGCCGCGCGCTTCGGCGACCCGCATCGCCGTCTTTTGATTATTTACCAGAAAGAGATTTTCGATCGCAAACAGGGTTGGGTGATGCGTCTTGATCATACGCGTCACCTCAGTACCGATCTGCGCCAAGCGCACAACAAACGAATCGTTAGAATTCGTAAGAATACAAGTTGAGTCTACCAGTATTTCTTTTCCTTGCAGTGGCTTGTCAATGAGCGCGACACCTACGCGGTCGTAGCCCGGGTCAATGGCGAGGATGCGCTCAGTGCTCGTACTCATGCGACATTGGTGAATACCGCTTGCACGTCGTCATGCTCCTCGATCTCATCGACCAAGATGGAAAGTTTCTCGAGGTCTTCATCGGACAGATCGACGCTTGTGGTTGGCGTCCAATCAGTCCCCTCTTTGACAAATGCCCAGGTCGCCGAGCCGGGTGCCGCAAGCGCGTAGCCAAGCTTACTAAGCAGATGCTTCAGCTCTTGGTTGGTGCGATTGCGATTATCGGTCAACGCCTCTACGATGAGGGCACATCCCGCCGGTCCATAGAGTTCAAAAGTGAGCGCGTCCATCTCAGCACCATCGCCCGCTTTACCTTTTTCGATCGCCCGCTCGATATTATCTTTGGGCATATTGATCGCCCGCGCTTTTTCGATGATGGTGCGCAGGGTCGGTGAGTTCGCATCTCCGCCCGCTTTCTTGGATTCACTTGCGATAAGGCGCGCCAGCTTGGAAAACTCTTTACTCTTTTTTGCGTCTGATGCCGCTTTCTTATGCTTTATTTTTGACCATTTGTTGTGTCCTGCCATGTAGAGAAGAGTAAAAAGAAAAGAGAAAAAAGTAAAGAGGGTATGGTAGAGTGAGAATGCACCATGCTTGAAGAATATGCGCACGGATTGTACCACGTGCTGGTGATGAGCACTCCGGCATCACTACCGATCTCCTTTGCGCTTCACACGTACCTGGTAACTATAGCCCCAAACGGCTCGATTGACCGATTTGATGTTTTCCATTCCAAAACACTTCACGGTACTGCTCGCCGCGTAGGGTATGTGTACCACAATGCGCTCCCTCCCGAGGAGGGACTACGCACGCTGCATGGTGTGCCGTCTCCTCGTTTCTCGACGCGTGTGATCGGGGTGTGTTCAGGCGCCGCCGGCAGTGTCGCTTGCGCGTTGCACGATGTTGTGGGCGGATCGCTTGATTCGTATCCCTACACCGACCACTACGCGTTCTATCCAGGTCCCAACTCAAACACGTATGTGCAGTGGCGCATCAATCAAGTGCCTGACTGTACTATACAACTTCCTTGGAATGCTTTTGGAAAAGGATTCTCTCCCGCGTTACAATAACCGCTCTTGGGCAGTGGGCGGAGGAGTTTCGCCCAAGTGGCGATAGGCGTGCTCGGTCGCAACGCGTCCGCGCGGCGTGCGCTCGATAAGACCTTGCTGGATAAGGTACGGCTCATATACTTCTTCGATTGTTGCCGCTTCCTCGGCGAGTGCCGCCGCAAGGGTGGAAAGGCCGACCGGACCGCCGCCGAATTTTCCGATAAGTGTTTCAAGTAATACACGATCGGCGGGACCCAATCCTCGCTCATCGATCGCAAGGAGCGCGAGCGCTTCACTGACCGCATCGGCCGAAACCGCTCGTTTGTGCACTTGCGCATAGTCGCGACAGCGTTTCAAGAGGTAATTTGCGGTGCGGGGCGTTTGGCGACTGCGACGGGCGATCTCGCGCACGCCCTCTTCATGAATGGGTGCACCCAGTATGGCGGACGAGCGCTCAATGATGCGTGCGATCTCGTCGTCGGTGTAGAATTCAAGCCGATGAGTGCCGCCCGAAAAACGAGAACGCATTGGGCCGGAGAGCAGGGAGATGCGCGTGGTCGCCGCGATCAGCGTGAAGGGCGGCAGATCGATCTGAAGCGTACGCGCCGAAGGACCCTTGCCGATGATGATATCAAGCGATCCCGACTCAAGCGCCGGATACAGGACCTCCTCGATCGTCTTGTTGAGCCGATGGATCTCATCGATGAACAAGATGTCGCCCGGGGAAAGATTGGTGAGGATAGCGGCAATGTCTCCTACGCGCTCAAGCGCGGGTCCCGAGGTGATACGAATTTGCGCGTCGGTTTCGCGGGCGATCAGGTGCGCAAGCGTGGTCTTGCCGAGTCCCGGCGGACCATAGAAGAGAAGATGCTCCGGCGGATGCCCGCGCTCTTTTGCCGCTTCGATCAAAATATGCAAGTTCTTTTTAAGTGTTTCTTGCCCGATGTATTCATCCCACGAAGATGGACGTAGGGTCTTATCGAGTGATGCGGTTATATCAGCGCTTGGTTTTGCCGGATGCGCAAGTGCATCGGAAGACTGTTTGGGAGGGGTTGACATAGATTTGATACTATGCTAAAGTACGGGATGTATTGGTCGCATGTTCATTTATCTTGCATGCGGCTTTTTTCGTGCTTTTACACACACAGCGAGATCGGGAAACGCTGCACCGCGTGCTTTTCGTGTCCGACACATACCCCTCTAAGCAACGACCACGTTTGTGGAAACGATTCAGGTGCGAGGACTTCCTGGAACCACTCTCGGGTGGCACTCTGGGAATATCCTTAGTACGTGCATCGACTTTGATTCGCTCTAAGTGTTGCTTAGAGGGTTATGTGTCCGACTTGCTGTGCTGGTCAAAGTAAAGAGCTTGTATAAAGCGCATCTGGTTTTTCGGGTGCGCTTTATGCGTGAGGTCTCATGCAAAAGTATAGCACGGCAACACAGGGTGTGACATTGCGTGCTCAGGCGACGCGTGCCCCAATACAGCGCTTTCGCACGTCTCTACTCGATATTGCTTCCCAAGACACGCTCGACCTCCGAAAGTGATGTCTCACCGTTGAGCGCCTTGATGACTGCATGCTGTTTCATGGTCAAAAATCCTTGCTTGTGGGCTTCGTCGCTGATTTCTCGAGAGCTACCACCCATACGAATGACCTCTTCGATCGCTTCGGTCACCTGCACCGCTTCAAACACGCCCTTACGCCCTTTGTACGCGCGATGTGCTTCAGGGTCGGGTTCCCACACCATGCTCGTATTCTCGGGAATAAGCGCTTTATTTACAACGCTCGCCAATACCTCGTCGACAAATGCTTTGTGTGCGCCCGCAAGTACAACCTCTTGCCGCGCTTCGGGCACCAATATACGGACCAAACGCTGTGCCATCACCACATTGAGTGCTGAGCCGATCACGTTGCGGTCGACGCCGATATCGATCAGGCGTGGAAATGCACCGGCGGCGTTGTTGGTGTGGAGGGTCGAGAACACCAAGTGACCGGTAAGCGCCGCGTGCACCGCCGTTGCCGCCACTTCATGGTCGCGGATCTCGCCGACCATAATGACATCCGGGTCTTGGCGCAGGGTTGAGCGAAGCCCCGAGGCGAAGGTGTAGCGCTCGCCCTCGACCTGTGTCTGCACAATGCCGGGCAAATGGTACTCGACCGGATCTTCAATGGTGATGATCTTAATACCCGGCTGGTGGATCTTTTGCAAAAATGCGTAGAGCGTGGTCGTTTTACCGCTTCCGGTGGGGCCGGTATTGAGGATCATGCCATTTGGCTTTTTCAGCTCCTCGGCGAGCATAGCAAGCATGGTGGGCTCCATCCCGAGATCTTCCATCGTGCCTGCAATAGAGCTGGGATCAAGAATACGCATCACGATCGACTCGCCGTACGCGCCTGGCAGAACGCTGGTACGTATCTCAATATCTTTGGTGTCGATACCGACCGAAAAACGTCCGTCCTGCGGCGCGTCTTTGATATTGATCTTCAATCCCGAGAGCAACTTGATGCGCGAATTGAGCATGCGGTAAATGTCGTGGGTAAGCGATATGATCTCGGTAAGTACGCCGTCGAGACGATAGCGCAGGGTGACCGATCCCTCCTCCGGCTCAAGGTGAATGTCCGACGCGTGGGTCGCAAGCCCACCCGCCACGATCGTCTCCAGTATGCGCGACGTGAGGGTGAGTTTTTTGGAGGCGATGATCGCTTCGATCTCGTGGTGTGCGTCGGCAACGGTCGACATACTCGCCATCAGGCGTGCGATATCTTCGCCCGAAATGTCGATCATGCCCGCTTTGGTCTCGACCGCAAACGTCACCTCTTTGTAGAGCGCCCAGCCGCGCTCAAGCGAGTGGCGCGACGCCATAAAGAGCTTGGGTTCGTAGCCGCGCGCTTGGAGTGATTCTAGTATCTCGACGACCTTCTCGTTGTTGGGGGTGCGCACCGCGATCGAAAGGTGCTTGTTCGCCATGCCGAATATTACCAACTCCGCGGTGCGCGCTTCGGTTTCGGATATAAGGCGCAGGGCATCCGTGCTGATCGACTCTTGGGTGAGGTCGACATAGCGCAGATTGTATTTCTCGGAGAGCACCCGCGCCAACTCCTCCTCCTCGCGCGCGCGGATCTCATCGAGTTTTTTCTGCTGAAGATCGTCGTCAAAGATTGGCATATATGGAGGTATTGTAGCAGGGAATCGGGACGCAACGAAAGGGGATTGTGGGGATAGTATTGACTAAGTGGGGTGTTGTGTTGTATAATTGCACCCAGGTAGCCGGCATCCTGCCGGCATGTCGAAACCCCAACCTAGAAGGGAGATGGGGATGAAGAACTTGGCAAAAGTGCTGGCCATTGTCATGGCGACGAGTCAGATTGTCGCCTGCGCCGCGCTCATCGATCGCGAGCGCGTCGAAGTGCAGAGGGAGGAACAGCAAAAAGAGACGATTCGTCGCGCGGGGCGATTTCTGAGACAAGCCTCTGACCCGGACGTCCTGTGCGACCCCAAGCAACACAGTGAGGCGCAAATCGGAGACCTCGAATTCGGCGCAGATGTCTCCGAGAGGAGATTCACTTTCGACGGGAGCTCCAAACTGAAATGTGTGGGTAGGACAGTCCCGCTCGGGCCCCCGCAGAGCGAGCTTAATCCCTCCCGTCCGACCCCTACCACACCAACCGCCCCCGCTGATGACGAAGTGATTTGGCTGGGGGTCTGAAGAAGGAGAACGGCGACATGCGCCATTGTGCAGGACTTCTTTTTCTGCTCCTGCTCGTGGCGTGTTCGCCGGCTAGCAGGATTGCAGATCGGTGTGATTCAGCCTCAGTACTGACCGTCACACCGAGCGCAAGCGGAGTTGAGCATCCAGACGGCTCGGAGCAACTCAACCTCAACGCAGATGTGCACTGTCAAGGTCCTGACCAAGACATGCGCGCCCGCGTCAGGTACACGGAGAAGCTCCCAACTGCTGGAACCGGCCCCGCAACCGCCGAGTACCAGGAGACGTTTCAAGAAAAGAGGTGTGTGGAGACACCTCTTAATCTCGGGCTTGTCCAGTTAAGTAGCAAGCTCTGTTCAGTTTCATCGGGCTCAGTCACAACCTGGCCCCAACCGGGAACATACCCGGGTCCGAAGTACTTTCCGCGGCGGCGAAGCCGCCGCCCAGACTTCCGACCCTGCTCTCGCGAGCGGGGCGGTCTTTTTTTTGCTACAATGCTCGCATATGGAGGTCGAGACCCACAACCCGGAAGAGACCCAAGCGGTGGCGGCCGAGCTGGTCGCGCGGCTTGCCGCGCGACAGGGTATTATGGGCACCGCGACCGTCGTTACCCTTTCTGGAGAATTGGGTGCCGGCAAAACGACCTTTATGCAAGGCGTTGCGCGCGCCCTCGGAGTCGATGCGCATATCACCAGCCCCACCTTTGTTATACAAAAGACCTATGACCTTGCACGTGTGCCTGACCCGTCGCTGGATCAGCACGAAGCGACGCATACGGATGCGCACGAAGACAATGCGGGGGACGATCGCGCGGGGCTCGCCTTCGACCGGATGATCCATATCGATGCGTATCGGCTCGAGTCGACCTTGGAGCTTGCGAGTTTGGGTTGGTATGAACAGCTTACCAATCCCAAGAACATCATTTTTATGGAGTGGCCCGAAATGGTGGCAAGCGCGGTGCCCGATCGCGCGATCGAAGTGCGCTTTGAGGTGCATGATGAGACGGGGCGCACTATTACCATCACTGATTTTTCCTAAGCGACAAAAAACCGTTAGGCGGCAAGTCCGACTTGCCGCCTAACGGCCCCTAAGAGTCTCGGCGAGTATTGAAGCTTTAACATACGTTGTATGTCTGCAAAGAATACACACACTACCAAGCAGGCACCAAAGACAGAGCGAGTCGCGCAAAAACGTCCCACAAAGAAACGTGATACGACCGGGGACAGTGGAGAAAGTAGGCGTACCAAAAGCGGCACGAGCAAAAAGGGCGGCAAGGCGAAGCCTTGCCGCATCATTCTCCTTGACGCTCACGCCATTCTCCACCGCGCCTTTCATGCGCTTCCCGATTTTACGTCAAACAATGGCGAGCCGACCGGCGCGCTCTATGGGTTGGTCGCCATGCTGTTGAAGATCGTTGATGAGCTCAAGCCCGATCATATCCTTGCATGCTTTGATCTGCCCGAGGCGACCTTTCGGCACACTGCGTATGACGGCTACAAAGCGGGGCGCGCCAAGACCGACGATACACTTGCCGCACAGATCGACCGCGCGCGCGATGTCTTTGCGGCATTCGGCATACCCATCTTCGAAAAGCCGGGCTTTGAGGCGGACGATCTCTTGGGCACACTCGCGTCCCACTTCAAACAAGACCCCAACAACTCCATCATTATCGCCTCGGGCGATATGGACACCCTGCAATTGGTCGACGATGCGCGCGTCCGCGTCTATACGCTCAAGCGCGGACTCAACGACACGATTCTCTACGATGAGCAGGCGGTCAAAGAGCGCTTCGGCTTTGGTCCGTACCTCTTACCCGACTATAAAGGACTGCGCGGCGATCCCTCGGACAATATCATCGGCATTGCGGGTATCGGGGAGAAGACGGCGACCGAGCTCATCACGCGCTTCGGTTCGATCGAGTCGATCTACAAAACGCTCAAGAAAAAAGACGGCGAAGACGTGTTCAAAGAGGCGGGCATCAAACCGCGCATCGTTGGTTTGCTACGCGATGGCGAAGAAGAGGCGCTGTTCTCCAAAGAGCTTGCGACGATACGGTGTGATGTCGAGGTGCCTATTGAGTTGCCTAAGCAAAGTTGGCGCGAGGCGCTCGATACCGAGCGCGTGCTTGTACTGTTCAACGAGCTCGGCTTTCGCACGCTTGCGGCACGCTTCAAGGCGCAATATGGGGGCGAGCACGATTCCACAGAAGAAGAGGCGGAATCGGTGGATGATCCGCGCGAGGATGAGACTGCGATCAACCCGACCGAACTCACAGAGACCGCAATCGCGCTCTGGCTCTTGCAGTCGGACACGACCAATCCCGCACTCGACGATATCCTCGCCTATGCCGGCGTACGCACATTTGCCGAAGCGCGGCGCAAGATCATGCACGACCTCGGAAAAGAAGAATTGTCGGAGGTATTCGAGACGATCGAGCGCCCGCTTATTCCGATCGTTGCGCGCATGTCCGAGCGCGGGGCACTGCTCGATCGCGACTATCTGAAAACGCTTTCGAAAGACTACCACACAGAACTCTCGGCGCTTGAAGCAAAGATCTACACGCACGCGGGGCACGAGTTCAATATCAATTCACCGCGTCAGCTCGGGGGTGTGTTGTTCGACGAATTGGGGCTTGCAAGCAAGGGGCAAAAAAAGACCGCGACCGGTCAGCGCTCAACCCGCGAGAGCGAGCTGGAGAAATTGCGCGATGAGCACCCGATCATTGCGGATATCTTCGAGTATCGCGAATTGCAAAAACTTCTCTCGACCTATATCGACGTGATGCCGGGCATGGTCGGGGACGACGGTCGCCTGCACGCGCAGTTTCTTCAAGCGGGTACTACAACGGGGCGCATGGCAAGCCAACATCCCAATTTGCAGAACATTCCGATCAAGACCGAGCGCGGGCGACTCATTCGCCATGCGTTCGTGGCGCCCAAAGGATCGCAATTAGTCGCATTCGACTACTCGCAGATCGAGTTGCGCATCGCAGCGTTTCTCTCACACGATGAGAAACTGATTGAACTTTTCAAGCAGGATACCGATATCCATCGCGCGGTTGCTTCCGCAATGTTCGCTGTGCCACCCGAGACGGTCGAGTATGAAATGCGCAGGCGTGCCAAGGTAGTGAACTTCGGCATCCTCTACGGCATGGGAGTCAATGCCCTACGGGCGAATCTCAGTGTCTCGCGTGCCGAGGCGCAAGAGTATCTCAATCACTACTTTCAAAATTTCGCAGGCGTTGCGCGCTATTTGGAATCGACCAAACACTACGCCCTGCATCATGGCTACACCAAGACGCTTTTCGGGCGCAAACGCTCCTTTGAGGGTATTCGTTCACGCTTGCCGCAGGTGCGCGCACAAGCCGAGCGGATGGCAATCAATGCGCCTATCCAAGGGACGCAAGCGGATATCGCCAAGCTCGCAATGATCGCAGTCGATCGATGGATAGAGTCTTCCGGCTATCGCGATCGCGTGCACCTCATACTACAAATTCACGATGAGCTTATATTTGAGGTCGAGGATGCTCTGGTCGATACAGTGCGCCCTGCGATCACCGAGCTGATGCAGTCGGTGGTACCCAAAGAAGCCACGTTGGGTGTGCCTATAGTGGTCGATTCAAAGGTGGGGAAGAATTGGGGCGTGTTAGAGTAATGTAAAGTCAAATAGTAAAGTTCAAAGCTCAAAAAGACAATGTAAAAGTGGAAGTGTTATTTGATGAAAGTTTTTGAGTTTTGATATTTTCTCTCTTTTTTCATCTTCCCATGTTGCTAGTATTCCACGGTACCGATACGGCGGGGGCACGCGCAAAGGTGCGCGAGCTTGTCGATGATCTCTCGGCAAAAAAGCCGGATGCGTCATTACTGCGTTTTGATGCCGAGTCGTTTGCGCCTGAGCAATTGCCCGAGCTGTTATACGGGCAAGGATTGTTCTCACAAAAGTATCTCGTGGTGCTCGATATGCTCTTTGAGCGCTCCGAGTATCAAGAGGCGGTACTCGATGCGCTTCCTGACATTGCGCAGTCTGAAAATGTGTTTGTACTACTGGAAGGAAAGCTTGATGCGAAAAGCAAGAAAGCACTTGAGAAACATGCACAGAAGACGCAGGTGTGTGATGCCAAGGGCGGGGCGGCTGGCGCCGCCCCGCAGAAATCGCCACCCAAGACCTTTTTGGTTGCCGATGCATTAGGCGCGCGCGATAAAAAAATGCTCTGGGTAAGGTATCGTGAGGCGATCGATGCAGGGCATGCGCCCGAGGAGATCCACGGCGTCCTGTTCTGGCAGATCAAGAGCATGCTGATTGCCCTTGCGACATCAAACGCCGCCGAAGCCGATATGAAAGACTATCCGTACAACAAAGCGAAGCGCTTTGCAAAAAATTACTCGGAGGAAGAGTTGAAGCGTATAGCGAATGAGTTGGTCACGCTCTACCACGAGGCGAGGCTTGGTAAGGGGGAGTTGGAGGGGTTGTTGGAGAAGTGGATACTAGAAAAGTAAAGATAAAAAAGAAAAGAGTAAAAATAATTAATGTTGTGATGAGTCAGCGAAATAATCTCGTGTGATATCAACAAGTCGTGCGGGATTATCAACAAGATCGACCTCGATCAGCCATTGCTTGTCGTGTATTGCTTTCTCTCTCAGAACTGTACGCTCCTCCTTGAGCACATCGTTATCGAGCCACATGAATGGCTTTGTAAAATCAATTGCTTCTGTTTTGAGTGTGTGCCATGTTGTTGGTTTAATTAAATCAATACGCGTGTGTAGTTCCTCTGGCGTTACGCTCTTCAGAAATGCTTGGGCGTGCGTCCGGTTTCCGTCCATGCAGTGTGTGGTAAGCCAGTATAAATTATACGAACGAATTGCTTGGAGAAATACCATAAGCCCTTCGGCGGGTTGCCGAAACTTGTTTAGGTCCTCGTGTATGAGTGTGCCGTCAATATCGAGGTAGATGTTCATTTCTCTAAAAAACTTTCTAAATCCTCGTTCCAATCTTTTGCCCATAGCGCTCGATCAAGATCGCGAAGAGTCATATCGTTTTCTTTCGCAAGGTTGAGGAGGACGTCTAAATATCTGCTGAAGTACAACTCAACCACATTTCCCTTGTCCGTGATATCGTCAGGGTTCTCTGACCAAATGCCGAAACTCCTTAACTGTTTCCGAACACGAATGTCGTAGACCGTGTATTCTTCAGGGTACAATATCGTCAGGATGGCTGATGCCGTTGCTAGCTTTATGCCTTTTCTTTTGGTCTTTGTGTCTTCGGTGTAAAGGAGTACGTGTAATCGCTCTTCTCTTGTGCTCGCTCCGGAAATACTTCTAGTACCCCACTAACTTAATTTTGAGTCCCTATACTTAAACTTCT
>PWVU01000144.1 GCA_003561715.1 Candidatus Kaiserbacteria bacterium
AATGTCGATACCGATACTGTGGCATCACGAGCATCAACACGTGCCGCATAGAGTATGCCCTGCATAAAATCGCCAAAAAGGTAGACGTCGTCATACGCCTGCGGATACGCGGGTGCGTACATGAAGTCGCCTCCCGTGACCCCTATCGCCCCTTGTGGTCCGATCGAGCGATCACTTGTGTAGGCGTGGAGCGGAGCACGCAGTGCATCGGAATCGGCTACCGTGCAGTCGTAGTCCGGCTGAGGAAACGCACCTTCATAGCACGGCCATCCATAGTTACCACCCCGCGTAACCACATTGACCTCTTCCCAAGAAAACCATCCGACATCGCCCGCAAACAGCGTGCCGGTCGAAGGACGAAACGCAAATCGATACGCATTGCGAAAGCCGTACGCATACACCTTCGAGCGATTACCGGTCGGGTCACCATCGAAAAAAGGATTGTCGACCGGAGCACGACCATTGCGATCGATGCGGATGATCTTTCCCGCAAGTGAATCGAGATCTTGTGAGCGCATCGCAAGAGGGTCGACACCATTGAAGCTCGCACCATCGCCAGTCGACGCCCACAGATACCCGTCACGAAATGCCAAATCGCCTACCGAGTGGCTCTCGGCATCCGAGGGAATACAATCGGAACCGTGCGGCAGGTCTTTACATAACGGCCCCGACGAAGAACCGCCGGCAGTGCCCACCAATACAGTAAGTGAGGATGTATCCGCACTATCACCACGCGCCGTCACTCGCGCTATACGACCGGTCTTTGGCCCGAATGGACCGGCCCGGTCGTGCTCATGGGTATACGAAACGTACACATACCCGTTTTGTGCAAAGTCTTCGTCAAGTGCGATGCCCACCAGTCCGCGATCCACATGCGTATTGATATCTCGAATGACATAGAACGGACGCGGCAGTACCCTGCCCTCTTTCACCACTTTTATCATGCCACCTTTCTCGCCAACAAAGATGCGACCGTCGGGAGCAAAGGCAATCGACGTTGGTTGGTTGAGACCGCGCGCAACCGTTTCAAATGAGAAACCAGCGGGTAGCTCTTGCGCATATGCCCAGGGCGATGCCACGAAGAGATGTGCCGCGCTTAAAAGCGCGATCGTTGCCATGGGTACTACTACTATCTTCATATAGATACGTTGTAACAGCATAGCACGCATATCCATAACCATACCACTTACTTATCGGTCAAGTGCGTACTGTTCAGCGGACAACTGCGCCTCAATGCGCTCTTGTAAATACGCAAATGTCTCTCGCACATTCCACACTTCCCTTCCCGCAAGGGACGGTACACGCTCTCGCTCAATATCATGTTGTTCCACGAAATACTCAACTTCCTCCGGAATCAATCGCAGTACCGTCACGCTTTCTCCCTCAAACACCTTGTAGTAGTAGCGAAGTATATTGTCATCTTGCCCCCACATTTGCAGTACCAGCTCATTCTCTATCGACCATTCACTTGCATCAGGATGATTGGCGTTTTGCATAACGATCCACTCCGCAAAGAGCCACGGGTAGGCGAGTGCTTGGTCGAAGTATACGTAGTTTGCTTCCAATATGTAGTTACGCAGAGGAATGCGCGACGCAACGGCGATCTCATTATGTAACGCGCGCGTCATGAGTATCTGGCCGCCTTGATACTCGTCACGCAATAGTTCGGTTGCAATGCGGTGATCTTCCGGCGAAAGTTGTAATGAGTTTGTGATCGTATCAAAACAGCCGATACACACGATCTCATCCATGTGTGTATACGAACCGATCACTGTCACACTCATCACTACTGCGCTAAGGAAAAGTGCGATCGGCTCATAATACCATTCTCGACTACGAACCCTCTCGTACACATATGCCGCCAGAAGTGCCGGCATGACCACGGCAAAACCGAGCCAGTACAACCCATAGCGTTCATTAAAGAATCGCGGATCGAACGGCGGCAATTCGGGTACATAAATGACCGCACTTCCCTGCACCAGTGCCATAAGATCGAAGAGGAATGGACTTGCAAGCATGAGTGCGATCACCGAAAAGAGTGCACGTCGTCCACTCAAGACCATCAGTAAAATCGCCGCGCTGAGCATACTTACCACCACAAGTGGTATGCCGAGCATATGCTTGGATGCCGCAAGCAAGTATTGGAGTGATACGCCAAGATTATGTTCCGTTGGTAAAAACAAACTGCGTTGTTGCGCATACGCACTCCACTCGTTATACATGAACGCCAACGGCGAGTCTCCATACACCCAGCCATAGATCAAGATAAACACCAAACCAATCCCGGCAAGTAGACCATAGAGAATGACCGTGCTTTCAAGGTGCGCAAATGATGTACGCCTCTGCCAGAGTCGATACATGATCGCCCCGCCCGCAACCGCAGCCAACAAGAAACCCTCGAAGCGCGCCAACGTTGCCATACCGACAACCGCACCAAGCAACACCAAAGACAGGAGTCGTTCGGTGTGCCACCAATGCGCCAGGTAGTACGTGGCAATAACGACCAGTGCGACATAGAGCATGTCGGACATTGGCGTTACCGCATAGTAGAGCATGTAGGGATTGAGTACGTATGCCGCAGTAGAGAAGATGGCGATCACGCGATTATGCGTAAGCATTTCGACCAATCGAAAAAGAAATACCGCCGAGAGTGCAAGTATAGGTACCAATATCACCGCAGCCGCCAAGCCGGTGTGAAAGAGAACATCTATTGCGGTTGCCGGCGCCATGAGTATATGCACAAGCGGCGGCCAAAACCCGAGCTGACTCAAACCCGGCGTCATACTATCGGTGACTTGGCGCGCAATCGCCAAATGCGAATACTGATCTACCATGACCAACAGCAATCCGTGCACATACACATAGCGAGCGAATAGTGCACCGATAAGGACGACTGCTCCAAATAAAAGCCAATCAAACCGGGCGCGCACAAATGGATAGGTTAGGAGAGTATGCATAGGGGTATTAGGATAACTATGAAGAGCTGGATAAATGCGTGCCGTGTTCCGTTTTTTCCCACGCATGCGCATGCTTGGCATCGCGCAGTTGCCATATCGCGCGCAAGGTCGCCCACGCAAGCAAGAACCAATAGAGTGGTGTTAAAAACCAGTAGCGCACCAGATGGAATCGCCCACGGTTATAGAGCGCGATCAGATTGAGATATACAAAAGTGAAGCCGCCGGCAATTGCTGCGGTGCTGGCAATGTATAGGATCGACATGGGGTAGACGTCTTGCAACGTTTCGGCACCGGTCATAACCCATGCCAGCAAAATGAAAAAAGAGAAAAAATTCAAGAGATTAAGCAACACCGTACCCGGCACTAAGAGTAAAAAGACGAGTGCACGCCATATCGAGCCAAGCTGCTCGACCAGTTGCGCAGGGTGACGCAGGTGCACGATCGTGGTCTGTATGAAGCCCTTCATCCAACGCGTCCGCTGTCTAACCCACGACATCACCGTACTCGCGGCTTCTTCTCGACTGTACGAATTGATAAATCCGGTGCGGTAACCATGACAATACAATCGCGTGCCCATCTCGCAATCTTCTGCCACATTGTAAGGATCCCATGCGCCAATGCGACGCACCGCTTCCGTTCGAAAATGCGTGCTGTGTCCCGAAAGAGGAATAGGTGCGTTGAATGATTGCAATCCCGGTAAAAAGAGATCGTACTGGAACGAGAACTCGGTATTGAAAAGCTTGGTCAAGAGATTCTGATCATAATTGTAGTGATCAAGGCGTGTTTGGAAACAGCCGATCTCAGGATGCTCACGAAATGCAAGATACGCTTTTTTCAATTGATCGCGATCGGGGATTATTTCCGCATCGTAGATAACCAAAAATTCACCCCGCACTTCTCTAAATGCGACATTCAATGCTTTGGGTTTGGTCTTGGGTTGCGTATCGGGCAGAATACACACACGCCAATTAGCGGGAATGCCGACTCGCTCGATCGCTTCTCGTGTTGCAACATCAAAGCTCTCAACGGTAATAATGAGGTCTATTTTATCTTCAGGGTAATCTATTGAACGCATTGCCTTAACGATCTGCTCCATCACCTCCGCTTCATCACGCAGAGGAACCAGAATCGTATACACGGGCAATTCTTCATCGGTTACATGCGCAAGCTCTTCGGGTGTATAGTCGATCATTCGATACCGAAATGAACGTGCCACCACCCACAATTTGAAAAGCATAAATACTAAATAAAAGAGCGACACCAGCGCGGTCAGAATGACTAGCACACTTGTTGAAAAGAATGCGGTAAGTGTTGCAACAAACAATACAAACGCACTTGCCAGAACAATCGCGAGCGAAAGTGTCTCAAATTGCATGAGCTCTTTTGCACTTTTGTGCGATGGCAAGTAGAGATGATCGCCTACGCGATCATAGTTCAGTGTGTCTTCCTGAGCCGGCTTAGGATACAAAAACGGAAAAAGTGACTGTCCGATAGCGTGCACAATATAAAAGCGTCGCGTGTGCGGCGCACCAAAAGCCAGTCGTTTTGTTGCTGAAAATACTCGCCCCATGCTGTTGTGAAATCAACACACCACAATCATCCCCCGATACCCCCTCACTTAATGTATCCGGTTAAAAATATATGAGCGCGAGACAAGATACGTGAACACCGCCAATACCGCAAGTACCACCACCTGCGCAAGCACGTAGTAGAGTCCTACCATATCGACAAGCACATACATCAAACCCCCGTTTATCACCAGGTTGGTCATCTGCAACGCAAAAAAAGCGAATGCCTGTCCCGGCAAACGTGCTCGTGATGTCTCTTGAAAGGTCCAATACTTCTGTAGTGTAAAGCTGACCCCAAACCCCGCTCCAAATCCAACAGTAGTAGCTATAAGGTACCACACTTGTGCCCACTCTGTTAAGAGGGCGAGGGTCGCAAGATGCACTAAGGACGCCATGCCCCCCACAATGATAAATTTGACAACACGCACGCGTTTGAGAACAAACGCAGGCGTGTGAACTCGATGCAAGAATGTTAGAAATTTATCTTCTTCCATACGAGATACGAAGGTCGCCCCATTACCTGATCATGAATCCGCATTACATAGAGCGATACGATGCCGAGTGCGCTCATGATCATGCCGTTGCTTAGTATAATAAACACCACGAGGAATGAAATATCCGTGAATATGATCGTCTCGGTTCCCCAGCGAAGAACGCTCATTGCAACCAGAAGCAACCCTGAAAGCGTGGTGATCGCGACACCAGCAAACACCACCAGCCGGAGCGGAAAACTCGAGAATGAACTAATGCCGACCCACGCAAGCTTTATCATACGTTTCATCGTGTACGAGGTCTCACCAGCGGAACGTTCACCTTTCTCATAGGTCACCGTTGCCGCCTTATAGCCCATCCATTGAAACATACCGCGAAGAAAGAGTTCTCGTTCAGACAACTGATTCGCAAGCACGTCGGCAACCTGTCGATCAATCAGTCGAAACTCCGACATACCTGTCTCGAGACGCACATCACTTATCATATTGAAGAACGCGTAAAAGAGGTCGCTTGTTTTGCGCTTGATCCATGAACGCTCATTACGATACACACGCTTGGCAACAACGATCTCGTTTCCCGCTTCCCACGCCAAGATCATATCTTTAATAAGCGAAGGCGGGTCTTCCAAATCGCAATCAATGGTGATGACCGCGTCGCCCTGTGACGACTCAATGCCCGCCTCAAGCGCCGCCATCTGACCAAAGTTACGCGACAGACAAATTCCTTTCACACGAGTATCGGATGCACAAAGCGCCTGAATCTGTTCCCACGAACCATCTCGACTACCGTCATTTACCAACACCATCTCATAGTCGTATCGCTGTGCAAGACCGGTATTCAATTCCTTCAATACCGCACTAACCTCAGTATAGAAGCGATCGATATTCCCCTCTTCATTATGAATGGGAGCGACAATGGAAATAATGGCATGAGTTTGTTTGGTACGTGTGTTCATACAAGAGTGGGTTGCAGGCAATCTCATCCCTAACGGAAATATAAAAAAACCGCCTTCTGCAGAGAAGGAACGGCATACAAATCGCATTGAATATACACCATATAAACAGAATTGTCAAGTTTTTGTTTGTTCGTTGGACTGTTCGACACTCCCTGAGCAACCCTCGTTGCGTGCCATAGATAGCAGTTCTTCGTACCACGAGCGATGGAGATTTGCATACAACATCTTTGTTTCCAAACCAAACGCGCGATCTACGTCGATGACCGTACCGCGCACAGTCATATGTATGCGCATGATGAACGGTGCAAGCCACGGCACGCCCAGATCCTCCTGCAAAGCGTCACATGAAAAGTGCCAAAACGTAGCGAGTGCAAAAAGTAATGATATGTACCACCACGGCGCGCCCATAAGTGAGCCAAGTTGATAGCCCATCAATCCCGCCACAG
>PWVU01000145.1 GCA_003561715.1 Candidatus Kaiserbacteria bacterium
CTTATCATCACACAAGTCATGGACACAGACCATCCGATCCTGGGGTTCTTTGTCCGGTGGGTGCTGGAGTTTTCAAAACATGCCGAGTCGGTGACCGTAATTTGTTTGCAGGAGGGAAAGCATGACTTGCCCGAGAATGTGCGGGTGTACACGTTGGGGAAGCGTCCGGGGCAACGAGTAGGCGTGAGAGACCGACTTCTTTTTTTGTGGCGCTTCTACCGTCTTATCATCGCGCATCGGCATGAGTACGATCATGTCTTTGTGCATATCATCCAGTTGTACATTCTGCTCGGGTATCCGGTATGGCGACTTTTGGGCAAGCAGATGGGACTATGGTACGCGCATGGGGCGGTGTCGCTTTCGATCAGAATTGCGACAAAGCTTGCGCGGGTTGTATTTACGGCTTCTCCAGAAAGTTTACGCATAGAGTCTAAGAAAAAGATGGTCATAGGGCATGGAATCGATACCAAGCACTTTGCGCCCACACAAACACAGAAAGATATCGATCTCATCACGATCGGGCGCATTTCGCCCGCAAAACACCTTGACCTGTTGGTCGACCTACTGGAAGAAGTACGTAAGTCGCATAACGTATCGCTCACGATCATCGGCGCTCCCAATACCGGGGCCGACCACCTATATGAACGCGAACTCAAAGAGAAGATCGCCAAGCGCGGACTTGATGCGTATGTGCATCTGCTCGGTCCGGTTCCGCATCGCGAGTTGCCACCATATCTCAACCGTGCGCGTGTCTTTGTTCACGCGGCAACGACCGGCTCGCTCGACAAGGCGCTCTTGGAACCAATGGCGTGTGGCGTGCCAATTGTAACTAATGCACCGGGCGCCGTCTCACTTCCGTTGGAAAATTGGTATATTGCCGATCGTACCGATATGCGACAATTTGCAGACACAGTCGCGACCACACTTTCCAACGACACTACGCCACGCACACAGGTTTTGCGCCGCTATGTGGAAGAGCATCACAGTGTTGAGTCCTTGGTGGTGAAGATGATCGCGTGGTACAAAAATGACCAACGCGATCCGTAAGATGCAACACCCTGTGGTATCGTATATCCATATCGCGATGGGTGGAAGACAATAGGTAAACCCACGCGAAGGAAAGTATACTCGTCACTGCATCAGGTACGCTCCCAAGATCATCAATATCATGAGCTCACTCAAACATACGCTTCGCGATGCGCTCGTTACGGGTGCAATACATAGCGGAATCGCGAACACAGTGCGAAAGCGCGCCCGCGCACAAGGTCCCTTGCTTCGAATATTGTGTTTGCATGATGTGCCCGATAGGGCATGGTTTGGCGAACTGATCACGCTGTGCACTGAACGCTACCGCATGGTCTCGCCCGAACAAGCGACAAAGGGCGAGCTTGATTCCGATCGTATCAACATCCTCTGTACGTTCGATGATGGGTATCAAAGCTGGACTGACGTGGTCGCGCCCGTGCTTGCCGAGCACACTGTCAAAGGGCTCTTCCTCATCACCTCCGGCCTGCTTGATTGTCCGAGCGAGGAAGAGGTACGTACATTTTTTCGTGAGCGATTGCGACTCAATACGTTCAGAGCACCGCTTTCGTGGGATGGCGCGCGGGTACTTATTGACGCGGGGCATACCATCGGCGCACACACTAGAACACATGCCGATCTGATACGCTGCACCGAATCCGATGCCCGCGAAGAAATGACGCGCGATCGTGCGCGCATACAGGAAGAGCTGGGCGCAAAAATTGAGTGGTTCGCGTATCCGTTCGGCACACCGAGCCATCATGCGCCTGCGCTTGATGCGATCGCCAAGGCGGTCGGCTTTACCTATACTGTGACGACGGTGCCCGGTTTTGCCCCGCCGCTTGCGTCCGTGCCGAATGCCATCCCTCGCACACAGCTTGAGTGGCAACAACCTCTGCAATCGGTCGCACATTGGATTGAGGGAGGGTATGACCCGGTGTATCGCCTGAATCGATCATGTAGGTAGAGTAATGTCGGTCGCCATCAACGCCGACGGCGCCGCCTCGCTTCCGCTCGCTGATTGGCGTGTTTCTAGCGACGATGAGTTCGCGCATCGAGTGGGGGAGGTGCTGAGCTCAGATACTGGAACTAAAACAGCTGAATTGCGCCGGTATGTGGTAGGGGCGCACAGCATTGAAGCCCTTATTTCCTCCCTCTGTACGCACTATACTGACAGGTCGACTCGCTTGCCTCGATAAGTAAAATATGCTATATTTGAACTGTTCAGGGGTTTAAAACTACCGAACAGTCTAAAAATGAAAAAGCCAATAAAAGGTGAATATCTTGAAAGCATACTCCGAAGTCCTCACACTGTCTTTACCACTGAGGACGTGGCGTTGTTGTGGCGTGAAGATGATCGCGCGGTAGTTACCAACCGCTTGAAGGCATACGTTACAGACGGCAAGCTCGTGCGTCTGCGTCGCGGCGTGTATGCCAAAGACGCGCAGTACGATCCGCTTGAAATGGCGACGCGCTTGTACACACCTTCGTACGTTAGTTTTGAAACTGTGCTCGCGCGAGAAGGTGTTATTTTCCAATACTACAAAACTATATTCGTCGCCACATATCTCACCCGAGCCGTTGAGGTCAACAATCATCACGTACAGCTCATCCGCGTAAAAGAGAACATACTCAATAGTGCTGCCGGCATAGATCACACATCTGGATACGCAACTGCAACAAAAGAGCGTGCGATACTTGATCGAATGTACAGCGGTGGCGACTATCACTTCGACAATCTAGCAGGCGTTGATTGGGATCGTATCGAAGAATTGGTACCCCTTTACGCCAACAAACGCTTGGAGCGTGCCGTGGCAAAACTCAAGAAGGAACAAACAACCTAAATTCGTATATGGTACTTCTGTACGAACAGCACAAAACAATATTGCTTCAGATCTTAAAAGACGTATACACTACGCCGAGTGTCGGTTCGCGTCTTGGTTTTAAGGGTGGCACTGCCGCGATGCTTATCTATGGACTCGATCGCTACTCGGTTGATCTTGATTTTGATCTGCTTGAAGAAGATCATGCCGAGGAGGTGTTTGATGCGGTCGTAGCGATCGCGTCGACATATGGAACGATAAAAGAATCACGGATCAAGCGATACAGTTTACTCTGTGTCCTCTCTCACGCGCCCGGTGCGCCACAAATAAAGATCGAGATCAATCGCCGTGAATTTGGCTCGCGGTTTGAAATACAGGTCCACCTCGGTATCTCCATGTTGGTCATGGTCAAAGAGGATATGTTCGCTCATAAGCTCATGGCGATGTACGAGCGCATCGGAAAGACAAGTCGAGATATCTACGATGTGTATTATTTTTTCAAACAGGGTTGGCCGATCAATCGCGCGATCGTGGAAGCGCGCGCAGGTGTATCTTACAAAGAGGCACTTGAGCGATCGATCGAAAAGCTCGAAGCGCTCGATACCCGTCATATACTCGACGGACTCGGTGAGCTACTTGACGACGCGAAGAAGGATTGGGCGCGCGCAAAATTGAAAGAAGACACATTGTTTTTTCTCCGTGTTGCCTTGTCGGCAGAGTGCTCGGGACAATGACACCTTTCACAGAACACACGTTCTTCGCCAAGACCGCTGAGTTGCGCCGGTATGTGCAAAAGACGCATGGGATCGAAGCGCTTATTCCCAAAGTATGCGCAATGTATCGCTAGCGCTATGCCGGCTATGTCCTTTGTGATAGAGTTTTTGTAATGCAAACGACCGAATTACGTACCATGGAAGAGCAAAGCGCGCGCATATTCGAGCGGTATGGTATCGTGCGTGCCGAGCTATTTGGGAGTCGTGTGCGCAATGAAGCACATCCGGAAAGCGACATTAATATTCTCATCGCAATCGGTGACAAGCCGATCTCATTGTGGGACATGGTGCGATTGCGTGATGAACACACAGCGTTGGGTGCGTAAGTCGATATTGTGACCGAGCGATCCGTCATTCCGTATTTCCGCGATTCCATTATGAGCAATACCCGGGTGCTGTATGAAAGATGATCGCGTGCACCTCAAGCTGATGCTTGATACATTCAAGAAGATCGAATCATTTGTCGCCGGAGGAGAAACATCTGAAGTACAAGATGATATTGAATAATGGCATTGCGATTTTGATTTTCGATTTACGAAGATGCGTACAGTAATTACACAGATGGTTTGAATAGGCTTGATATATTTGCTTAAGTTGCAACGTTCACAATATTCATTCCAGATCTAGGAGAGGATCCAAACATGTGTGGCATAAATGGTTTTACAGCAAGCAAGAGAGAGATCCTGCAACGCATGGTTGCGTGCACTGAGCATCGCGGACCCGATGCGCGAGGTGTCTACCATGATGAATATGTATCTTTGGGACACAACCGTCTCTCGATAATCGACCTCGACGAGCGTTCAAATCAGCCGTTTGTAAGTCCAGATGGTAGGTTTGTACTCGTCTTTAATGGCGAAATATACAATTATCAGGAGTTGCGAGAAACATTGCCACTATATTCATTCTCTACAAAAAGCGACACGGAAGTATTGCTTGCACTTATGATAACGCAGGGTGAGGAGGCGCTTTCCAAACTGCGCGGTATGTTTGCGTTTGCATTGTGGGATGCCAAAGAAAAAACGCTTCTGCTGGTGCGCGACCAGATGGGAATAAAGCCGCTCTTCTATGCGCTTTGCGACAACGTACTGTACTTTTCTTCCGAACTCACTCCTTTGATACACGCTACCGGACTGCGCACACTCAATGCCGGTGGTTGCGCGTCGTACATACACCTCAACTATACCGCGGCACCAACAACGCTTATTGAAGGAATTGAGAAGGTTCGCCCCGGACACCTCATTCGCTACGCATACGGTGCGCGACATCTTGAGCAAACGCGTTACTGGCACCCGGCTTTTGATACGCGTCGCGCTCCCATTGAGCAGGAGATATACGAGGTGTTTGATGGGGCAATTTCTCGGCAGCTCATTGCGGAGCGACCGGTGGGCATTATGCTTTCCGGGGGTATTGATTCCAGTATTGTACTGCATCATGCAATGCGACACGCAAAAGATCCGCGGACTTTCTCCACGGCATTTGAGTTGCCGGACGGACTCGGTGATAAGTACAGCGCCGACGCTCAGTTGGCGGCGCGGACGGCACAGCAATACGGAGCGGCACATACGACGTTTACATTTTCACTGCAGGACATACGAGATGGGTTAGACGAGGCGCTTTCTGCGCAAAGTGACCCGATAGCAAATCCCACCGGCGTCACTCGATATCTGTTTTATAGAAAGGTGCGACAGGAGGGAATTGTTGTCGCTCTTGGTGGCGACGGAGGCGACGAGCTGTTTGGCGGCTATGATAGACACAAGCGCCTCTTGGCGGCTCACTACTTTCAGAAATTGCCAAAGTCTTTGGTGCGTAGCATGGCAAATCTTCATCCAAAAGCAGGCGATCTTTCCTTGGAGGTGGGCGCACCTCTATACCTTCGGCTGATGAGTCAGCTGTTCGCAGATACTCCGGTGATTAAAGAGCAGAAATACGCTTCGAAAGAAAAGGTACTCGAGATGCTCGTAGCGCACGCTTCCGGGCTCTCCTCTGAAGCTCACGTACTCCACCGCTTTATGCAGTTGGACAGAGAGTCGTGGCTTGCAGAAGAGTCTCTTAATCAAGCCGACCTTTGCTCCATGAGTCACGCGCTTGAATTGCGCGTTCCCCTTCTTGACTTGGATGTTGTGCACCTTGCCGATTCTTTGGCCCCTCTTGAAAAATTCACCCCGTTTACCCTCAAGAAAATTCTCAGACACGTGTATCGAGAACATCTCCCTTCATTCATTCTCTCCCAGCCCAAGCGTGGATGGTTGTCGCCGGGTGCAAAGTGGTTGCGCGACCCCGTCATAGAAGCGTATGCGCGCTCGGTGTTTTCCAGTGGCTACTATAGCGGTCTAGACACACTCTTTGATTGGGATGCGGTGCAGAGTATGTATACGGCGCATCTGCATCAGAAAGGGTATCATTTGCATCCGCTCTGGGATATATTGCAATTACAGGTTTGGGCTAGAAAGAATTCAATTACAGTATGAAGCTCATTCTGCATGGCGCATATTTTTTAACATGAGTTAAAGCGCATGTGTTGTGCTTGGATTCTAGACAAGTATCAAGTCTCTGGATAGTCTGGCCGGTACTAGTCGACTTGTTTTCTTTGGGCGAACGGAAGTGTAAGTGTGATTGTTGTGATGGAAGAAGTCACCTCAACTAAGGTGGCGGTGTGA
>PWVU01000007.1 GCA_003561715.1 Candidatus Kaiserbacteria bacterium
GGTCGGCGATTTTGGTATTACCGGTACACTTATTCTTACCTGGGTCATTGTCGGACTCCTGGCAACATTCGCGTTTCTTATCGGTTCGAATATTCGCAAGATCCCTTCCCGAACACAAGCTTTTTTCGAGATGGTCTTCGGGGCACTGCTGGATTACATGGAAAGTGTACTGGAAAGCCGCACCCTTGCGCTGCGTTTTTTCCCGCTGATCACCACCTTGTTCATATTCATTCTTTTTGCGAATTGGTTTGGGTTACTGCCGGGCATAAAGGACTTGATGGTAGCAACCGGCGACGGCTGGACCTACCTCTTTCATCCGATAACGACCGATCTCAACACCACCATTGCGCTCGCACTCATTTCATTTGTCGTTATTGAAGTTGCCGGCGTCTCCATGTTGGGGATATTGAAATATGGCGGAAAATTTGTTAATTTTAAGAGCGTCATCGGCTTTCTTGTTGGTATCATTGAGCTGATTTCCGAACTCGCGCGATTGATCGCTTTTTCATTCCGTCTCTTCGGAAACATGTTTGCGGGCAAGATTTTGATACTCGTGATCATGTTCTTTGTGCCGTTGCTTGTGCCGGTGCCTATTCTTTTATTTGAGGTATTTGTCGGATTCATACAAGCGGCGATCTTTGCTCTACTGACGCTTTTCTTTATCAAGATCGCGATCGCAGAGCCGCACTAGTCGGGTCTTGGAGAGTGTGCATGGTGATGCATGCTCCGCAGGATCTGACGAATTAGCATTATAAGTAACGTTCAAACCATTTTGTTATGGAACCAGTAGCAGCAGAAGTATTGGCACAGACCAATCTTGAAGCAATGAAGAATCTTGCTATGGCAATTGCTGTAGGCGCCGGGATGTTCGGTCCGGCTATCGGCATCGGCATTATTGGTGCAAAAGCGCTTGAGGCGATCGGTCGCAACCCTGAGGCGTCAGGGAAGATCACAACAACCATGTTCATTGCGATCGCCTTCACCGAAGCTCTTGCGATTTTTGCACTGGTAGTTGGCTTTATTATCAAGTTTGCCTAATAAGCTTTGGGAAATTAGGCTTTAGGCGATAGTAGTGCGCTTCGCGCATCAAGATGCCTAACTCCTAACTCCTAATACCTAGACCATGTCTGAAATTCTCGGAGTATTTGGTATCGACTTTCGTGTCTTGATTCTCCAGGCAGTGAATTTTGGTATTGTGCTGGTTGTGCTGTGGTACTTCTTGTATCGACCACTAATCAACCTCATCGAAAAGCGACGCAAAGATACTATTGAAGCGGTGGCAAATGCTGAGCGAGCGGCGGCAGAACTCTCGGAAGCAGACGCAACCCGCAAAGACATCATCACCAAGGCAAACAAAGAAGCGGAACAGTTGGTGCTCTCGGCGCGTGAACAAGCAAAAGATACCGAGTCTAAGCTTGTGCATGATGCACAAGCACGGGCGGATCAGCTTATTGCCGAAGCGCGCGCACAAGGTGATGAGGCAAAAAAACGTGCGCTTGCCGAGAGTAGGGAAGAGATCGCAAAACTCACCGTATTGGGCGTGGAAAAACTGCTTCGTGAAAAGAGAACACAGTAATTGTATCTCGTATGTTGGCTCGTTCGTATGCACATGCACTTAATCAACTCCTAAGCACGTTGCCTGCGTATGAAGGAGATCGAATCATACGATCTTTTTTAGGTGTACTGGCGAGGCGTGGTCATCGAGCACTACTGCCCAGAATCGTGCGCGAATTGAGTCGCATACATACCTCCGGATCGTCAAACAAGCCTGTGGTTCTTGTGCCTAGAGGATCAGAGCGAGAAACGTTGCAAAGTCGCATTGACGCCATATGCTCCCAGCTTGCCATTGAACCCACAACACTTGCGTGGCAGGAAGACGATCGGGTCGTTGGCGGGTTTTTGATTCGAACCAAACATGCCCAGTATGACGCAACGTATCGCCGCGCGCTTATTACCCTTTATCAGAAGTTAGCATCATAGACCAACCATGGACACCGCATTTATTGAAAAACTGAAAACCGAGATCCAGAACTTCTCCCATGAAGCGGTTGTGGAAAAAATTGGGCGCGTCACGGTCGTGGGTGACGGTATCGCTGAAGTCGACGGTCTGGCGGAAGCAAAGATGGCGGAGTTGGTTGTGTTTGACGAGACAGAACAGGGTTCGCTCGAGGATGCGCTTGCGCGAAAAGGAGTAGTGTACGGACTGGTGCTCAATCTCGAAGAAGAGCAAGTAAAAGTCGTGGTGCTGGGTGATACGACACGCGTACGCGAAGGAATGTATGTTAAATCGACCGGACAAGTCTTCTCTATTCCGGTCGGCGAGGCGCTCAAGGGGCGTGTGGTAAATGCGCTTGGTGAGCCGATCGACGGGCTTGGTGAGATCACCACCGATACGCGCTACTTGGTTGAGCGCGAGGCGTATGGCGTCATCGATCGAAAAAGTGTCAATCAGCCGCTTATGACCGGAATCAAGGCAGTCGACTCGATGATTCCCATTGGGCGCGGACAGCGCGAGTTGATCATCGGCGATCGCTTTACCGGCAAGACTACGATTGCGATTGACACTATCATCAACCAAAAGAACGAACCAATTGAGAATCGCCCAATTTGTATCTATGTTGCTATCGGACAGAAAGAGTCGAAAGTAGCGCGTATCGTGCAAGATCTCAAAGATGCGGGCGCAATGGAGTATACCATTGTGGTATCGGCAAGCGCGTCGACGCCGGCGGCTCTTCAATTCATTGCACCATTTGCAGGTGCTGCGATCGGTGAGTATTTTATGGATCGCGGGAAGGATGCGCTTATCATCTACGACGATCTTTCCAAGCATGCGGTCGCCTATCGTGAAGTCTCGCTTTTGTTGCGACGCCCTCCGGGACGTGAGGCGTATCCGGGCGATATTTTTTATCTTCATTCTCGTCTTCTTGAGCGCGCCGCGAAACTATCCGATCAAAAAGGCGGCGGTTCGTTGACTGCACTACCCGTTATTGAGACCCAAGAGAATGACGTATCAGCGTACATTCCCACGAACGTCATTTCGATCACTGACGGACAAATCTACCTCACGGCTGATCTCTTCAATAAAGGAGTGCGCCCTGCAGTTGATGTAGGTATTTCGGTATCACGCGTAGGATCATCCGCGCAGACCAAGGCGATGAAGGCGGTCGCTGGCAAATTGCGCCTTGAGCTTGCCCAGTACTACGAGCTGGAAGCGTTCTCGCAGTTTGCCAGCGATCTCGATCCCGAGACCAAAGCGCGACTTGAGAAAGGTGCGCGCATGGTCGAGGTGCTCAAGCAAGGCAAAAGTTCGCCACTGCCGCTTGAGCGACAAGTGGTAATGATATTTGCGGGTACGCAAGGATTTCTTGATGATGTGGCGGTTGAAAAGATCAAAGAATTCGAGTCTCGCTTCTTTGAGTATATTGAACGGGAACATGCCCAGCTCTTCTCATCAATTGCAACCGATCGCACCCTGCCTGACGATCGCGTAGAGGAATTGAAGACACTATTGACCAACTTCAAGGAGGCGTATCCGGAGTTAGTGAGTCAAGGTTAGTACGATCCAGCCCCATGTTTAAAAAATATATTGAACATATGAACTGTACACGCTATTCAGCACAAGTAGCACAAACGACCGCTTCGCCCACAGAAGTATGCGCTATTCGCGCTCGCCGTCCTTACAGAGCGGTACGCATGGAGCCGGATGCAAGATGCTCTGGCTCGTTTAACTCGTAACAGCTTCTAGCATGTCCCTCAAAGCCATTAAAGGAAAAATACGCTCGGTCAATAAGACCCGTAAAGTCACCAAAGCAATGGAGGCGGTTTCGGCGGTGAAAATGCGCAAGAGTCAGGAGTCGGCGCTTGCCGGTCGCCCGTATGCGCGTGCGGCGCTTTCTATTCTCAGTCGTGTAAGTAGCTCGCAAGAAGCGATGACGCATCCGCTGGTCGTACCGCACGAACATGTACAGCGTACGGCACTCATTGTTGTATCAAGTGATAAGGGATTGTGCGGTGCGCTTAATACCTCGCTCTTTAAGCGTGCGCATTTGCTGATCGCCGAGATGGGCTGGACACATGAGCAAGTATCTATCATAGCGGTCGGTCGCAAAGCCTATGAGCACTTTTCCAAGCGTGGCTTCACCATGGCGGCGAGCTATCCTGCGCCGGAAACATCCGCAACCCTGGACGATGTCGAAGGTATTGCATCACGCGTTATGGATGATTTCAAAACACGCACGTTTGATGAAGTATTTACCGTGTATACCAATTTCAAATCCACCTTCGAACAAGAGCCCATTGCGCACAAACTGCTTCCGGTGTCATTTTCTGAAGTTACCGAAACGGTAGCAGGCATTGTGCCGGAGAAAGGAAAGTTTGCGGACGTTCCTCACGAGGAAACGGTTAGCAGCGCCGTGCAGACGTACCTTGTCGAACCCTCACCACAGTCGGTCTTTGATTCACTTATCCCGACCTTAGTTTCAATCGAGCTCTACCATGCCTTTCTTGAGTCGGCGGCGAGTGAACACTCTTCGCGTATGGTCGCGATGAAGAATGCGTCCGACAAAGCGGGCGAGGTATCGAAGTCTTTGACGCTTACGTTCAATAAAGCGCGCCAGGCGATCATTACGCGTGAGGTGAGTGAGATCGTCGGAGGTATGGAGGTGATGAAGTAATTATTTGCATTAAAAGCAAGCAGTAACACAGTAACACATTGAGTATGGAAACAACCGCAACACAACAAGGAGTAGTCAAACAAGTGATCGGACCGGTCGTCGACGTCTATTTTGAAGATGGCGTGCCTCCCCTCCAGAGTGCGTTGATCGCACACCGAGGTGAGAACGACACGGTACTGCTTGAAGTAGCCCAGCACTTGGGACTCAATCGTGTGCGTGCTATTGCCATGCAGAACACCGACGGTCTGACACGCGACGCGAAGGTGGACGACACCGGCGCACCCATTTCTGTGCCGGTAGGGGAGAAAGCACTGGGTCGACTCTTCAACACCCTCGGGGAAACTATCGACGGCAAGGATGCGCTAACTGACACTCCGAAATGGTCGATCCATCGTCACGCTCCTCCATTCACCGAGCAAAAGACCAAAGCCGAGGTATTCGAGACAGGCATCAAGGCGATAGACCTGATGACCCCCTTTATCAAAGGCGGTAAGGTCGGACTCTTCGGTGGCGCGGGCGTTGGTAAGACCGTGCTTATTCAGGAACTTATCCGCAATGTTGCCAGCGAGCACGGTGGCTATTCGGTCTTTGCCGGAGTGGGTGAACGGGTACGCGAAGGGAACGATCTCTATCACGAGATGAAAGACTCCGGCGTACTCGACAAGACCGTACTCACGTTCGGCCAAATGAATGAGGTACCGGGTGCGCGAGCGCGTGTCGGGTTGTCAGGACTTACCGCCGCTGAGTACTTCCGCGACGAAATGGGCAAAGACGTACTCTTCTTTATGGACAACGTGTTCCGATTCACGCAGGCGGGGCAGGAGGTATCGTCTCTGCTTGGACGTGTGCCAAGCGCCGTGGGGTACCAGCCAACACTTGCCGAAGAAATGGGTCAGCTCCAAGAGCGTATCGCTTCAACCACCAAAGGTTCGATCACCTCGGTGCAGGCGGTATATGTACCGGCGGACGATCTTACCGACCCCGCACCGGCTACTACTTTTACCCATCTCGACTCGACGGTGGTACTTTCGCGCGCACTTGCGTCGCTTGGTATCTATCCCGCGATCGACCCACTTGCCTCAGGCTCGACTGCGCTGGAGCCTGACGTGGTAGGCGAGGAGCACTACAAGGTTGCAAACGATACCAAGCAGGTACTTCAGCGCTACAAAGATCTCCAAGATATTATTGCGATCCTCGGTATGGATGAACTTTCAGACGAGGACAAATCGCTTGTGTACCGCGCGCGCAAGATCCAGCGCTACCTCTCACAGCCGTTCTTTGTGGGCGAAGCGTTCACCGGCATTAAAGGGCAATATGTGCCGCTTGCCGAGACCGTCCGCGGCTTCAAGGAGATCCTCGAAGGCAAACACGATGATAAGAATGAGCAGGACTTCTATATGAAGGGAAGTATTGATGAAGTTGGGAAGAGTGTCTAGGCGTCA
>PWVU01000087.1 GCA_003561715.1 Candidatus Kaiserbacteria bacterium
CGCGTATCGACAATAAACGCCACCGTCTCGTCCTGCTTGCTGAAAATTACGAAGGATATAAGAACCTCATCAAACTCGTCACTGAATCCAACCTTACCGGCTTCTACTACAAACCGCGCATCGATCGCGAACTTATAGCGACGCATACGGAAGGACTGATCGCCATTCTCCCCTCATTCTCAAGCGAAGTATCGGACGCGCTCAAGCAAGAGAACGAGCAAAAAGCGCGCGACGTGCTTATGCAGTACAAAGAGTGGTACGGTGCCGAAAACGTCTATCTTGAAATCACCCACCACCCCGAAATTGCCGGACACCCGCTTTTGATGGATCGTGTGAAAGGTCTTGCGCGAGAAACCGCAACGCCACTGGTCGCCGCGCACGATGTCTACTACCTGCGTCCCGAAGATCGAATCGCGCGCGAGACACTTATGAAAATACAGGGTGGTCCGGGTGGTGGCGGCTTTACCGATGAAGAAGAAGATTTCTCTTTTATTACCCAAGCACAAGCCGAAGAGTACTTCCGCGAGACACCCGAAGCGCTCCAAAACACACTCAAGATCGCCAAGCGGTGCGATCTCACCATTCCGATGGAATGGACGTTTCCGAATTTTATTATCGAAAGTGGACGCGAGCCGGACGAGGAGCTTAAAGTGACCGCCTATGAAGGAGTCCTATGGCGCGGGCTTTCCCTCGACGACCCGGAAGTGAAAACACGGCTTGACTACGAGCTCGATGTCATAAAAATGAAGGGCTATGCGGTGTACTTCTTGGCGGTGGGCGATCTGCTACGCGAGGCACGCGAGCGCGGGATACTGACGACAATCCGTGGCTCAGTTGCGGGCTCGTTGGCGACCTATGTGCTTGGTATTACCAATGTGAACCCGCTTGAATATAAGCTTCCCTTCGAGCGATTTCTCAACCCCGAGCGACCTTCGGCACCCGATATCGATATGGACTTTGCCGACGATCGGCGCGACGAGATCATCGAATATGCGCGCAACAAGTACGGACATGACAACGTCGCACAGATCGGTACCTTTGGAACGATGATGGCGCGTGCGTGCGTGCGCGATGTCGCGCGCGCTCTCGGACACTCATACGCGATCGGTGATCAGATCGCCAAGCTCATCCCCATGGGAAGCCAAGGATTTCCGATGACGATCGACCGCGCGCTTGAATTGGTGCCGGAGCTTACCCAGCTTGAAAAGAAGGATGCGACCGTGCGCGAGATACTTATGCTTGGGCGCAAGATCGAGGGACATGCGCGACATATCGGGGTGCATGCCGCGGGCGTTGTGATGGCGCCCAAACCGCTCACCGAATACGTACCACTTCAGTACGACCCCAAGACGGTCGAAAAGGGCGAGGGAAAGTTGATCACCCAATACGACATGCATGCCGTGGGCGAAGATGGTGTAGGTCTTTTGAAATTTGATTTCTTGGGTATCAAGAACCTTGCGATCTTGGCGGACGCGATCAGGCGCGTCAAACGCGAGCGTAATATCGATATTGATATCGAACAGATCCCCGTCGACGACAAAAAAACATTCGAGCTACTTGCGCGCGGCGAGACTATGGGCACCTTTCAGCTCAACGGCGCCGGCATGACGCGCTATCTGAAAGAACTGAAGCCATCGACCATTCACGATATCAATGCGATGGTGGCGCTGTATCGACCCGGACCCATGGAATCTATCCCCTCGTATATCGAGCGTAAGCATAACCCCCACCTCGTCAACTACCTCGATCCACGCATGAAAGAAATACTCGATCGCTCCTACGGCGTAATCACCTACCAAGATGACGTCATGATGATCGCTATCAAACTCGCGGGCTACTCGTGGCTCGAGGCTGACAAACTGCGCAAGGCAATGGGCAAAAAGATTCCCGAAGTCATGGCCGCCGAAAAAGATAAACTCATGGAGGGCTTGCAAAAGAACGGTATGGCGAAACAAAAAGCAGAACAGTTGTGGCAATTGATCGAGCCTTTTGCCGCCTACGGATTTAATAAGTGTATAACCGGTGACACCCTGATCACCGATGCTCGAACGGGCGAATCGCTCACCGTTGCTGAACTCTACGCAAGCAAGCGACAGATCGACACCCACTCGATCGATACGCGCGGACGACTGATAATCGCTCCTGTTACTGCGGTTATGGAAAACGGCGTGAAGCAAACATTCCTTGTCACCACTCGCTCAGGTCGCACCATTCGTGCGACCGGCAATCATCCGCTCTATACATTTGAGGGTTGGCGCACAATCGATACCCTCGCGCAAGGCGATCGAATTGGTATAGCGCGAATGTTACCGGAACCACGCCATCCCTCTCCTTTGCCCGCATATATGGCGAGCGTGCTCGGCTATCTCATAGCCGAAGGTAACCTGTGTCATCCACACGGTATATACTTCTATTCCACAAACGATGAGGAGGTGGAAGATTTTATCAAAGCATGTGTTCACCTTGACAACACTAAGATCACCATCGACCGCAGTAAACCCGCCACATCAGTATATGTCGGTCAGACCAATCCCACGCTTGGCAATACCCTCATGCGCACCATACGTGAACTTGGACTTGCCGGAAAGCGAGCGACGGAAAAATCGATTCCGCGATCACTCCACGCCCTTGACAACACAACACTCGCCACCCTGCTCGGCAAGCTGTGGCAAGGCGACGGAACGATCTCGGTCAAGAATGCTCAAGCCTTCTATGCAACCAGCTCTCGCAATCTTGCGCGCGACGTGCAACATCTTCTACTGCGCTTTGGTATCCAAAGTACGGTGTATACCAAGCAGTTCAAATACCGTGGCACCCTGCGCCCGGGCTATACGGTCTGTATTACCCACCAAGAGAATATTTTACGCTTCGCAACAACTATAGGAAGACATCTTATTGGTACAAAACGCGCGGCGTGCCTGGAACTGGCAGCGCTTGCAAATACCCACCTGCATACAAATGGCGGGCATCCTGCACGCGGCACCAAAGATACCGTACCTTCAACAATCGGCGCACTCGTACATGAGGAGATGACAAAAGTAGGCGTATCGGCGCGCACGCTGAGTGTGCATACGGGACTTGCTGAGCGACTGTTCTATGCCGACACCAGAAAACGGGGCTACCAGCGCGAGGTCATCGAAATCATTGGGAAAGCCCTTCACTCGACTACGTTATGTGATCATGCTACTACGGATATCTTTTGGGACGAGATCGTCTCCATAGAGCCTTGTGGAAAAAAAATGACCTACGATCTCACAGTACCTCCTCACCACAATTTTGTTGCAAATGACTTTATCGTGCACAATTCCCACGCCGCAAGCTACGGACGTGTTGCGTACCAAACAGCGTACATGAAAGCGAACTATACGGTCGAGTACATGGCGGCGATCTTGACCGCCGACTCCGGCGATACCGAACGCGTAGCCGCCGCTATACACGAATGTGAGCGCTTGGGTATTCCCGTCTTACCACCCGATGTAAATGAGAGCGACGGGGGCTTCACGGTGGTCACGACACGAGCAGACGATGTGCACACGGAAGGCGCCGGAGAAAAAGCGATCCGTTTCGGACTCTTTACTATCAAGAATTTCGGGGAAGGTATCGGTACTGCGATCATCGAAGAGCGCTCCCGTGGCGGAAAATTCACGTCCCTTGCGGATTTTCTTGAACGCGTGCAAGATCGCAATCTGAATAAAAAATCGCTGGAGTCACTCATTAAAGCAGGCGCGCTCGACAATCTCGAAGATCGCGGGCGGATGTTCCGCAATCTCGATATGCTCTTGCAGTATAGCAAAGAAGCGGGCGCAAACGCCGGCGTACAGGATTCGCTCTTTGGCGGACTAGAGAATTCTTCAGTCACCACGCTTGTATTGCCTGAGAGCGAGCCGGTCAGCAAGTTAGAGCGCCTTGCGTGGGAGCGCGAATTACTCGGTCTCTATCTCTCGGGGCACCCACTCGATCGCTACGCTGGCGCGCTTGAGAAACACAATTTCCCCATCAAAAAAGCCCACGAGGCGCGCGCCGGCACATCGGTGGTGCTCTACGGCATTGTCGAGTCGATCAAAACCATCCTAACCAAAAAAGGCGACACCATGGCGTTTCTCTCGCTCTCGGATAAGACCGGCACCATCGAAGCAGTGTGCTTTGCCGATATCTACGCAACCAATCGCGATGCGCTCTCCGGCACCGCGTGCCTGGGTATCAAAGGACGCCTCACTGAACGTGGCGGGGAGAAGAGTGTGGTGGTGGAGAAGGTGAAAGTGCTTGGATAAGGTGTTAGGAAAGTTAGGGGTTAGGTTTTAGGAATTGGTCAGTTTTTAGTTGTTTGTTTTCAGTTCTTACACTCTGACTTTAATCAGGTGAAATGTATGGTGTGATTTTGATACCCCAACATAGTGTGCTAAATTTACTTGCAGGCAACAAGCGCCAGTGGCGCAAAAGGAGGATTTCATGTTTCCAGATCCAAGAGCGCGTCGTAGGTACTCCATGTTCGGTGAAGAGGCCAGACGAATTAGCCCTTATGTCCGTGATGTACTGTATTTTACTCACGGACATTATGGCGAGAGAACAGGACACGAATTTCCGTTCAGGCGAGCGCACGGCGATCCGCTTGAGCGCATGTGGACCGACATCCTAAAACCCTGGATCATTAAGGAGATTTCAGACGAACCCGACGTGGTGTCAGATAAAAATGCTCAATATCGAGCAGGCATCCAAAACGATTACAAGAACTGGATGTGGGTTGTTGTCGAGCAATATATCGAGACCTGCACTAAGAAAGGTCTTGAGCCTCTCGTCTCAATAAAGCGTGAGAGGATGTCGACTTTCTACTCGGACATGGCCCGGGTGTGGGACACATTGGGTACCACACTGTTCTTGAATTTATCTATTGAAGACGAAGAAGGTGTTCGACATTTAGCACTGTTGATTGACGCCTTCGAATCCTGGTGCAAGAGTAACGACAATCCTGGATTGCGGTACTACTAAATTGCCCCGCGAACAGGACTTCGCAAACGGGCCGGAAGGATTCTCCTTCCGGCCCTCTCGACGTATGAAAGTGTCTAAATCAATGGAATCAATCGACATCAGTCATTTTTCACAGTAACCACCAACTCCCCTTCTCCATACCCCGGATATTCCATCACCATCACATACTCGCCTTCGGGAAGCGGGTGGGTCTCGTGCGCATGACGGATCTCAAACATACGCGTATCGCCTGCGCCAAGCATATACGATGACTCTTCGCCACTGGTGCACGGCTCGTGCTCAGCGCTATTGTATAGAGACGAGCGATCATCGGCACTGAGGATACGATACGAGACATGACACTGTGCGCGTCCGGAGAGTTGGATAGGTGCCGTATGCGTATTGCGGACATTCAAGAGCAGGCCACGAATATGCTCGCCTTCGGCATATGTGCGGCTCGCATACTCGATAAGTTGGGATGCTTGCACTGATATATGCTCGGTGTTGGGGCGAGACGGCTCGATGGCAGGTTGACCGCTTCCTGCTGGTGTTGCAACATCACCAAAGAAACGAGCGAGTGTGCGCGCCGCCTCTTCGCGCTCAGATGAAATTATGCCACGCTCGACAAGCGTTGTCACAAATTCCTGCAACGAAAACGCCTCAGCCTTTTGCGCGACAAATAACCCGCCAAATATGATCATAATTGCAACGACGCCGATACAAAGCTTTTTTGAGAGTTTATTCATGAGAGTATTGTGCAGGATGAACCTATTCTATGCAACATGCCGCTCAAGCGCCTGCAGATACGGAAGAACGTGCGTGTTAAAAAATGGCGTTGGCTCCAAAATCTCCCTTAGAATATTCCGATCTTCCTCGGGTAATTGATGCAATAATAGCGCGGCTTTTGCACTAAATACACCTCCAAACGCAACATCTTCTGGTTGCGGCAACGTAACACCGTACCGCGACGCTACAGCATTAGCCTTTGCGTACATGTCTTCATCGATAGACATACTAATCCCACCCGCTGTCATCGCATGAGGAGTGTTGTAAAGAGACTTTTGTTTGATAAGCTCCATCATCGCAGCTCGCTTATCACCAGTTGATTGGACAGCCTGCCCAATATCTCCGCCCGGCAAAA
>PWVU01000038.1 GCA_003561715.1 Candidatus Kaiserbacteria bacterium
CGAATCGGTACACCTTGCCTTTGGTACTGATCTGATCAATACCATTATTCAAGAGAATCAAGAGATCTGGACTGAAGAGTTTAAGGCGGATCTGGTCGATAAGATCAAACGAGGGGTTGAGCTTGAGGAACGCTACGCAGATGACGCATTGCCACGGGGTATCTTGGGGCTTAATGCGGAAACGGTGAAGCAGTATGTGCGTTTTGTTGCTGATCGTCGCCTTGAGCGCATCGGTCTGCCAAAGCAGTACAATGTGGAGAATCCGTACCCGTGGATGAGTGAGATCATGGATCTCTCCAAGGAGAAGAACTTCTTTGAGACGAGGGTGAATGAGTATCAGACAGGCTCACTCGAATGGTAACTGAGCCTGTCTGAAAACTTCAGCTACTTTGTCACCTTCGTCGCGAAAACTTTCATCGTATGCTCGATACGTCTCAAGCTTTCGCTCCTCGGTTTCGCGTATCTGAAGCCTTCAGTTCAGGCTCAGGGTGTTAGGAATTAGAAGTGGCGGGCATATGCCCGCCACTTAGCATATGGTGTGCGATGTGAATGATGTGGGAAGATGGAGTGGGAAATAGTCAGTAGACGCGATATACTACAGATACATGACATTGACCTTTGCGCTCGGAGTATCCTTAGCAAGTATTTTGCTTTCGGCGATTACGCTTTGGTTTATAGCCATGCGCCTCAAAGATAACAGCATCATGGATGTGTTCTATGGGCCGGTATATGCGGTTACCGCATTGCTGTTGGTGGTGGTATCTCCCGGCGAACCCCATCCCGTGGCGTTTCTGCTCCTTATGCTTATACTCGTGTGGGCGATGCGGTTATCGGTGCGTATTGCTCGAAAGAACATCGGCAAGGGAGAGGATCCACGCTATCAAGCGTGGCGGGAGGCGTGGATGGAAAAAGGTGCCGGGTACTTTGCTGTGCGCAGTTTTCTCCAGGTATTTCTCTTGCAAGGTCTTGTGATCTATGTCGTTCTTTTGCCTTTTACGCTCCTTATCGGTGCCGGAGGCGGCACGTACCCGCTGGTAGTGTTGCTAGGTGTTGTGGTGTGGTGTGTCGGCTTCTTGTTCGAGGTTGTTGCTGATCATCAGCTCGATGTGTTCATTCGTAATCCGGACAACCACGGCAAGATCATGCGCTCGGGACTTTTTCGCTTTAGCCGTCGTCCGAATTACTTCGGCGAATCGCTTATGTGGTGGGGTATTGCGATCATAGCGCTTGGCAGTGTCGCATTCCCTCTTTCGCTTATCGCGCTCTTGAGTCCGCTGGTCATAACCTATATAGTGTATACAGTCACAGGACCGATGTTGGAAGCTCGGTGGGAAAAGAATCTGGCGTATCAAGAATACCGACAAGAGACCAACTATTTCATTCCGTGGTTTCCAAAAGAGAGAAAAAAGACCGAGAATCAGGTAGCGTAACACTCCGGTGTCTTGCGCCGCACAGATACCATTTGCCTAGATATTGTTTATTATTCTAACGATACCTTACACTCATGAAGCAATTTAAGAAATACCGCTCTTCGCTTATTGTTACCATGATTGTCGCAGGTTCAATTGGTGGCTTGATCTACCTTGCTATGCAGCCGGGAAAACTTGATGCATTCGCGCAATGTTTGGCAGATGAGGAAGTAATCTACTGGGGTGCGTTTTGGTGTGGTGCCTGCCAAGAGCAAAACCGTATGTTTGGTAATTCCAAGAAGTATCTTCCATATATTGAGTGTTCAACCCCGGATGGACAACGACAAACTCAGCAGTGTGCGGATGCGGAAATTGAAGGCTACCCGACATGGGAATTCCCCGACGGCGAGCGTGTGACCGGCGTCGTGCCGGTGCAGTCGCTTTCCGAGCGTACCGGTTGTCCTTTGCCGGAGTAGCTGATTGTGTACAGAACGTATACCCATGAAATTTGAGATAGTAGCTCGCGACCCTCACTCTCGTGCGCGAGCGGGTCTTCTCCATACCCCGCATGGCACCATTGAGACCCCTGCGTTTATCGGCGTAGCCACACAGGGAACGATCAAAGGTGTTACGGTCGAACAGTTAGAGGCGACCGGCTTGCAGATGCTTATCGCAAATACCTATCATCTGTATCTGCGCCCAGGCGACGAGCTCGTGCGCGAGGCTGGCGGCTTACATCGCTTTATGGGCTGGAATGGTCCGTTGATGACCGACTCCGGTGGCTTCCAGGTCTTTTCGCTTGGGGCGGCATTTGGCAAGAATCTCACCAAAGTCGCGCATGAGGACATCGAGCAAGCGAAAGACGAGCGCAGGCCCAGCGTGTACGATCCCGACATACTTACGCAACACGGACGCCTTGCGGTCATTGACGAAGAAGGAGTGACCTTCACCTCGCACCTCGACGGCTCGCTTCACCGCTTTACACCCGAGCGCTCCATCGAAATACAACACAACCTCGGCGCGGACATTATTGTCGCCTTTGATGAGTGCACCGCGGCGACCGCCGATTGGCAGTATCAGAAAGAAGCGATGGAGCGCACGCATCGTTGGGCGGAGCGCTCTCTCAAGGCGCATCGCAGAAATATCGAGGCAAACCGCGCGCAAGCACTCTTTGGTGTGGTGCAGGGTGGACGCTTTGAGGATCTGCGACGGGAAAGCGCGCACGTGCTCTCGTCGATGAATTTCGATGGCTTTTGCATCGGTGGCTCGTACGTCAAAGAAGATCTCGATACGGCGGTTGGCTGGGTATGCGAAGAGTTGCCGGAAGATAAGCCTCGACATTTGCTCGGGATAGGGGAGCCGGAAGATTTGGTTAATGGTATTGAAAAAGGGGTAGACCTCTTTGATTGCGTACAGCCGACACGTCTGGCACGCACTGGCACTGTTTACGGCCCGAAAGGAATGAAGATGAACCTTCTCAACGAGCAATTCCGTCGCGACTTTTCACCCATCGATACGGACTGTGGATGTCCCATATGTGCCGGAGTGGAAGGGAAGGGCGGTTATAGTCGCGCCTACCTCGCCCACCTTTTTCATGCGCGCGAGATGCTGGGGGCGACACTGGCTTCAGTACATAATTTGTACTATCTTGTAAACTTAGTAACTGTTGAGCGAATGCGAATTAGGAATAATAGCAAACATGAATCAAGTCCAACCCCGAACACTTAAAGAGTTGTACCAGAACAAATGGTATAGACTTGCAAAGGTGATTTATATTGTCTCCTATGTCGTTGTGGTTCTGTATCAACTTGATGATTTTTCAGAACGTGGCTACTTCACACTACCGGAGATGCTTTTGTATCTATTGTTTATAATAATTTTGTTTGAGGCTGTTCGAAGAGGTTTTTACTACGTTATATTTGGTACTATCTTCCCGCCTAAGGTCTTACTTCATGAAGACAAATAGTCACAACTCACCTCAAGATATGTCCACCTTTTCCCTCCATTCCCAATACCAGCCCGCCGGCGATCAGCCGGGCGCCATTGCGTCCTTGACCGACGGTGTGCAAAAAGGCCTGAAACATCAGACTCTGCTTGGTGTGACCGGCTCGGGCAAGACGTTCACGATGGCCAACGTCATTAAGAATATCGGCAAGCCGACGCTGGTCATTGCGCACAACAAAACGCTCGCCGCGCAATTGGCGCAGGAGTATCGCGAATTTTTTCCGGACAATGTCGTGTGCTATTTCGTTTCCTATTACGATTACTACCAGCCGGAGGCGTACGTGCCGGTGTCCGACACCTATATCGAAAAAGAAGCGCAGATCAATCAAGAGATCGATCGCTTGCGGCACTCGGCTACCCAAGCACTTTTGACGAGGGACGATGTGATCGTTGTGGCTTCGGTATCATGTATCTACGCGCTTGGATCACCGGAAGAATACAAAAAAGTACACCTGCCAATCGTTGTGGGTGACAGAGCAAATCGAGCCGACTTTATCCGCTCTCTTGTTGCGATCTACTTTACGCGTACCAATGCCGACCTCAATCCCGGACAATTCCGCGCCCGCGGCAATCAGCTTGAGATCATGCCGATCAATGAGCGCGTGATCTATCGCGTCTCGTTTGAGAGCGAGACCATTACGGGAGTCACGGTCATTGATGCAATCACACGCGCTATCGTACGCTCAGAGGCGAGTTTGTTTCTGTTTCCTGCAAAGCATTACGTGACGCCCGAAGACGAGCGCAAGCGGGCGATGGAAGATATCAAGCATGAGTTGAAAGAGCGGCTCCAAGCACTTGAGAGTATGGGAAAAGTGCTTGAGTACGAGCGCTTAAAGCGGCGAACCAATCACGACCTGGCGCTCATTCGTGAGATCGGCTATTGCAATGGCATTGAAAATTACTCGCGGCATTTTGATGGACGCAAACCGGGGGAGGCACCGTACACCCTCCTTGATTATTTTCCGCATACAGATGACGGCTCCCCGGATTACCTCACCGTGATCGACGAGTCGCATGTCACGATTCCGCAATTGGGTGGTATGTATGCGGGAGACCGATCTCGTAAGAAAACGCTCATAGAGCACGGCTTTCGTTTACCAAGCGCGATCGACAACCGACCGCTTATGTTTGAAGAGATCGAAGCTCGTTTTGGGCAAGTGCTGTTTACCAGTGCCACGCCCGGCGCGTATGAAAAAGAGCACAGTGTTCCGCCCAAGGGTAAGGTGGTGGAGCAGATCATTCGCCCAACGGGACTTGTCGACCCCGAGATCACGGTCAAACCGATCGTTGAGAGTGGGCAGTTTCCCGGGCAGATCAAAGACTTTATTGCGGAGACACAAAAGACAGTGGCGACCGGCTATCGGGTGTTGGCGACGACACTTACCAAAAAAATGGCGGAGGATCTGGCGGAATTCCTTCAAGGGAAGGGTATCAAAACACAATACGTGCACAGCGATGTAAAAACCATTGAGCGTATTGAAATACTTACCCATTTTCGAAAAGGAGAGTTTGATGTATTGGTAGGGGTAAATCTCTTGCGTGAAGGGCTTGATCTCCCGGAGGTGGCGCTTGTGGGGATTCTTGACGCCGATAAGGAAGGATTTTTGCGCTCAGAGACCTCACTCATCCAGACTATGGGGCGTGCCGCACGAAATGTCGACGGGCGCGTGATATTGTATGCCGACACCGTAACCGGTTCGATGGAGCGGGCACTTGCCGAAAGTCGTCGACGCCGTGAGATACAACTTACATACAACAAAGAACATGGTATCACGCCACAGTCCGTCAAACGCGCGATCAACGACATTACCGATCAAATCACGGCTAAACACGACAAAGCCGTTGACCTCCTGCTTGCGGTTGATGAAGCACGCCTTGCTGAGCGCCCTGAAGAGGTTTTGAATGAAAAGATCGAACAGATGAATGAAGCGGTCAAAGTACTCGACTTTGAGACCGCAGCCATTCTACGTGATGAGATCAAACTGCTTAAGGATCGAATCGAAGTCCTCGTTTCTAAAAAGTAATCATTACATATCGTGTTTTAAGCGTGCATATGTACATCCCTCTGCACGTACCAGGTAACTGTGGATAATGGATTCGAATTTATTTAAAATCATCGTACACTATCAAGTATGCAAGCTAATACGGTGAAATCGCTCCACACACGTCGTCTCATCGTCGCTCTTACCATTATCGGCAGCATTAACGCTGTGTGGATATTCATTTTTCTAACCGAATATTCGCTTATTCGCGCTGAAATGGCTCTCATCTCTGAGAAATTACTTTTATCTATCGATGATATGGTTGGGCACGGCAGTGTGCCTTCGTACATCACCGCGATGTTTGTTTGGTTTAGTATTCTTGTGGGAGCAGGATATGCATGGGCACAATTACTCTTCAAAAATGTAGATTTTTTTGAAAAAGTCATGTTCTCTCTTGTGTTAGGTGCATTTATCATGCCGCTGTCATTCGTGATTCCAGCAGCCATTGTTTCACTAGAAAAACTTGTTTTTGTGGAGTGGATGGGTGGAGTGTTGCCCGAGCACTATAATACTACGGTTGATGCCGTGGTCACTGACCCGCCGTATGGCATTGGGTTTCCTTACGCGAGCTACGATGATTCCGAGTCGCATTGGTACGCTCTGATGGACGGCGTTGTGCCTCTCTTGCGCCGCACCGCGC
>PWVU01000142.1 GCA_003561715.1 Candidatus Kaiserbacteria bacterium
GATAGAGTTGAGTTGTGATAGCTCACACTTGGACAACTGAACGGTGTGTTTGTGTGTGGTCATATACCACAAGCATACCGTTCAATGGTTCAGGTTCAAAATTAAGATAGTGGGGTACTAGAACTTGTGTCGTCTGTTTCGTTCGGCCATCTCGACTGCGCGCTTTGCGTAGCCGGTAAGGTATTCCCGACCGAACGCTTTTGCGGCAACTTTCGCAAAAAGCCAAGCCTGCGAAAACAAATACATGACTTTCGACATGCACGTCACTCCTTAAAAACCCGGCAACAGCGCCGAGCGATACATACAATATACGCTTTTGATTGGAAGTCAATGTGTATAGTGAGCGATCATGCATCATAGTGCTATACTACCAACATGCATGATGAGACCACTACAACACTGCCGGGCGAGGTGGATGCCTATATCGCAAAGCTCGAGAGGGATCGAGAGGTGCTCGGTACGTTCATACGCAATACAAACAAAAGCATTTCGATACTGCTCAAAATACTGGAACACTTAGCGCGCGATGACTCTGAAGAAGCAAAGGAGAGGATGGCGGAATATGCGGAACTGTTAGAAGGCTTCCGAGAAAGCAGGAGCAATTTCAATGAGAGCCGACTGCAACTGCGTGGACGCATTGCAAAAGTAAAAGAAGCGCGTGTGGCACTTGCATCGCATGATGTGGAGATCGTCAAGCATGCGTTTGTGGCATATATTCACTCATATACAACCAACAGCGATGAGTATGTTGCGGAATTGCAGTACTATCATAACAAAGCACACGAAGGACTTGATGATATTCTTGCAGAGCTTGAGTCATAGGTCACGCACAAATATGACGAAGCACGCTGAGAATGAAGTACCGCACTACACCATACCTGACATTCAGATCGGAGTAGGAGATCATGAGTTTCAGAAGGGGATGAAGATCCTCAAGCGAGGTGGGGTGCGCAACGTGCAAGCTGACTCGTTTGGGTGGCGCGCAGACGTTGCGGGATCCAAAGCGGGGCAGTGGTATGCTGTGTCGGTTGGCGCAAGGGCGTTTGATGACGGCGCGTGCACGTGCTATCTGGGAAAAAACGATGAGCTGTGCAAACACATGATCGCGCTTGCGATACACGTCGTGCGCGAGTATCGACCGGAGGGAGCGGCTGTGCTTGCACAGCCGCTTGATCATGCGGTATGTTCGGGTGAGATTCGTGCTATCACTGAAGACGAGGCGAAGAACGCAAAGAGCGCCGTCACTGCGGCGCTTCGGCACATCAAACCCTACGACGGACCGTCGCGGACGTGGTTTCGCTATCAAGATTCTCTCACGCGCGGATGTCGGCTTGTGCTTCTTGCTGTCTCAGAACTTCCTATATGCGAGCGATCGGTTGATATCGTTATCGACATCTTGAAACGGCTCGATCGCAAGCTTATGGGTGGCGTGGACGACTCAGATGGTACTGTGGGAGCGTGTATGGAAGAGCTTGTTGAACTCCTCAATCTGTTCTCGGACATGCATCCACCACTCATTCCGCATATCAACAAGAAACTTCCCGAGGGCGAAGTGTTTGACTGGCAAACGGGATACCAACATCGGCGTGAGTAGCAGGGTATCCACGCTTTTGTGATCAATTGCACTGCAAACGCTCAATAATGAACTCACTTGCTTCCACACCCATCTCCGGTGTAAAGACATGCCCAATGCGAGGGTATATGGATGAGCGAACAAGATTCCCAGTATGCTATTTCTATACATCGATTTTTAGTAGTTCCATGCACATCTACTGAATATACACACTTATATGCACTTCAGACCCTACACCATTGCACTGGCGGTCATATATTCGCTGTTACTACCAATCGTTTATTTCTTTGACCCCTCACTATTCGACTACAGCGTACGTGCGGAGTATCTTCCGATCGCTGTGGCGATCCTGTTCGCTTCCGCATTGAGTCTGTATGTCGCATGCAGAGTAATGCGGGATACAACGACTCAAGCACGAAGCAGACCGAGCGTGCGATCAATAGCGTTGGCGCTTGGATACATCGCAATGATCAGCATCGCGGAGGAGCTGCTTTTTCGCGGTATCATCCAAGGATACTTTCAGACGGTGATCGCAAATACGGTCTTGGTCGTGTTGTTCTCCTCTTTGCTATTCGGTGTTGCGCATCTGCCAAATGACGCCAAGGGAATTCATCCTTTGCGCTGGAATTGGCGCTTGGCGGGAATAGCTTTCCTCGGCGGCATTCCACTTGGCGCCCTCTACGCTTTGACGGGGAGTCTATTGTTCCCGATACTGCTGCACGCAATCTTCCTGTTGATATTAAAATTCACTACTCCACAATTCTTTCAATAGGTGTTGGCGTTGCATTAATTAGATTGATTCGCACGTACTTCGAATAGTGCGAACGAACTCACTGTTAGTTGCCTGTTTGCTCGGAAAATCACTTGGCTGTATGAGCCGGTTCGAATTCCTCGTCCTCTTCTTCGGCATTGTGCTCTTCATGAAGAGATTGGTCTGAGGCATCGGCGCTCGACTCTTCTTCTTGTTCGTCTTCCTCATCATCCTCATCGCTCGTATTGATATGGTATTTGTTCATTAAGGTAATCAAGACGCCATTAGTCCATCCGAAGCCATGCTGAAGGGTGTATTCGCCACCGGAAGCAAGTGTGTCGATATCTTCAACATTGTACTTTTCAAACAAAAGCCCGGTCTTCTCATAGAGCGAAAGATTGAGTGAGCACCACCTGCGCGCGACTTCTTCCGCCAACTCACTTGCGCCGTAGCGCTCAAGTCCCATGACCGTGATGTATTGAAGTGGTGCCCAGCCGTTGGGTGCGTCCCACTGTTCTCCGGTATTTTTCATACTCACAACGACACCGCCGGGGCGCAAGAAGGTATGCTCGATCATCTCAACCATACGTGGCGCTTGTTCGGGTGAAGCAATACCGCCATATAATGCAAACGCACCCGCGATCGTACATTGGGTGCTTAGTGTTTGCTCCGCAAGATCATAATCGTAGTACCAACCATCTTCTTCATGCCAAAAGAAATCTTGCAGTGCCTCTCGTCGCTGTTGTGCAAGATCGTTGTACTTCTCGGAAAGAGTGAATCGTTTTTGACGCTGGTAGATACGCGCAAGAATCTCTTCGGTATGGAGTAAAAAAACATTCAGATCGATCGGCACAATGTCGATCGTACGTATCGTGCTCAGATCACCGCCCTCGGCAAACCATCGCGAGCTGAAATCCCATCCCGACTCCGCACCTGCGCGCATGTTACGATAGTATGTTGCAGACTCATCCATAGTACGCCCGATCTCAAGGTCTTCCCGAAAGGATTCTTCGCGCGGTGAGATCGATTCATCCCAGTAGCGGTTCAGTATAGTATCGTCCGGCATGCGTACCACATGTTCTGAGGCATTGATGGTGCCATTAGCAAAAAGAGGGGCTTTGGCACCACGCATCCAATACGCATACTCACGGTATATCAGTCGCGCATATGTATCCAATTCTTGCTCGCCTTTTACTTCAGCCAAAAGTTCAACCATGTGCGCAAAGACAGGTGGTTGCGAGCGAGTAAGGTAGTACGTGCGATTACCGTTTGGAATGAAGCCGTATGTTTCAATGATGTGAGCGAAATTTTTTACCATTGCTTCCATAAGATCGGCGCGATTGCTCTCACGCAAGCCGAACATAGTAAAGTATGAGTCCCAGTAGTAGATCTCGCGAAAGCGACCACCCGGTACAATATAGCGGTGGGGAAGTGCCAATAGTGAAGAATACGGTTTTGCCTGATCGGCTTCGCGGGTGAGCACATTCCACATTGCGTCGATATACGCACGAACCTGAATCGCCGTATTGTCATCCCGACTGATCGGTTCCGGTTCTTTGATCGGGTCGGGCATGACAAAGTTGTCACGCACAAATCGTGAGAGATCCAATTGGGCACTGTAGCTCTTATGATACTGCTTTTTAATTTTGCTCGGTGCCTTTTTGGGAATGGTGTCTACGAATGTCTTGCTGTCCTTGAACGTATGTGAGATCTGGATCACATCAAAGATCGATCCGAAATGTTGGCGAGGGGAGAGGGGGCGATCAGGTACCGAGAGAAACTCGGGCCAGTAGGGGGATCGTTTCAGTTTTGTAAACCATTTTTTGAACATATCGCCAATCGCATCATTTCACTGCCAGTATGCAGTATATCCTTGATCTATCCGATCTGTAACCGGTGGAAAAGTCTACTACAATACACGCCTCACGAGGAGGCGTTCCATACCATACGTTGTACATGACGCTGCATAGCGGGGATACTTTCACTACCACAGCGTCTCCTCACGGGCTCACCTTCCCGTTGGTCAGGTTTGACATCGCTCCGGCTTCCACACGCTTAAAGCCTGTCAATTGCCAGTAGATTAAACCAGTGGTCACAACTCACTAAGCATATTGCTCCAGGTATTCGCAATATGCAAAGTGGTTTCGACCCCAGCTCGCGGTTGTGTGTGACTGACGTCGACACACAACACCGCTGCGCTTTCCACAGCTAAAAAACAGCACTCAGGTGCTGATTTTTAGCTGTGGACCCTAGCGGAGTTGAACCGCTGACCTCCGGAGTGCAAAACCGGCGCTCTACCAACTGAGCTAAGGGCCCAATGTCACATAAGAGTATGTGTGCATCAAGCGGAAGATATGATACGATACTTTCGCGCAAAGGGCAAGGTACTTCACGGCGTTCTACGTTTCGGGGTATAGTACAGTGGTAGTATACACGCTTCGGGTGCGTGAGACTCCAGTTCGATTCTGGGTACCCCGACATAGCTTCAGAGAAGAGATACTACGGGCGGGAGTCAAGTGGTAGTATATATCCATGTTGGGAAGAATGTTTTGGTCGGGACGGACTATAGTAAGTGGTAGTATATGTCCGTGCGGGGAAGATCGCTGAGTCGGGCTGTAGTATAGTGGTAGTATATGCCCATGGGGTGGGTAAGACCCGAGTTCGATTCTCGGCAGCCCGACTCAGCGATCTTCCAAAAGTTCGGCTGACTTTTGAGTATGACATTAGTTCGATTCTGCCTGGCCCGACCCAAGGAATCTTCGAAAGCATAGGATGCATTTGAGAAGAACCGATATAGTTAAGGTCAAATCTTTTGCAAAAGGGGTACGGCGATTTCTGGTACTATCCTCAACATTGTAAACTAGCGCTCTCCCACTAATCACTGAATGTCAACATGGCACGAAAGAAGCCGAACATACAAAACACTGAGCAGGCATTGACGTGGAGTGATCTGTGGACAAAATTGAATCGCACCAAGTCTTTTTCTCTCCTGAAACGGCACCCACTTGTGCTTATAGGACTGATTGCGCTTTGTCTACTCCAGCTCATAGTTATTGTAGACACTCTCACGGTACTAGACTCTTATAAAAAGGTAGAGGCTACTCTGATTGAATACAAAGAAAACTATGATCCATCGCGCACGATGACCAAGTTACTGTACACCCCCGTATATACGTATGTATACAATGGGGAAGAGTACTTGTACGTGTCCAACACTTCCGTAGGTACTCCTAAGAGGGAAATAGGCGATGAAATATATCTGTATATAAAGCCAGACGATACGCAAATCGTCCGAGAAGGTACCTTATTATCAATACTCCTGGACCTGTCAACCCCATTGATCATTGGTATAATATTGCTGGTGCTATACTTATTCTACTATTTCCATCCGTTGAACATAGTCTTTCGTTACCTAATAAATAGAGTGTGTAAACTACATTCCAAAAGCTCCCCGTAAGAATATGGTTCTGACTTTGAATAAAACGCGGTCATTATGAATAATCTGGAAAATGAAATTAGAGAGTACCTAGTCGAGCGAGGGTGGGATTCGCTACGGTCGGGTGATCTTGCAAAATCGATCTCAATTGAATCGGCGGAATTTCAAGAGATTTTTCAATGGGACAAATCCTGCATTGGATGAGGTTAAGAACGACTCA
>PWVU01000141.1 GCA_003561715.1 Candidatus Kaiserbacteria bacterium
AATCATCGAATGGATCGCACGCGAATTTAAAAAAGCTGAAGGTATCGATCTGCTGAAAGACCCCCTCGCCGTACAACGGCTGGACGAGGCGGCAGAAAAAGCGAAGCACGAACTCTCGACCACCACGCAGACAGAAATAAATATTCCATTCGTAACAAGCGATGCCAATGGTCCCAAGCATCTTCTGCTGACACTTACGCGCGCAACCCTCGAGGAGTTGGCACGCCCACACATCGAAAAAGCGATCGATATCACCAAGCGCGCAATCGAGGCATCACCATTCAAGGTCGAAGATATCGATGAGATCATCATGGTTGGCGGGCAAACACGTATGCCCGCGATCCAAGAAGCGGTCAAGTCACTTTTTGGGAAAGAGCCAAATCGCTCTATCAATCCGGACGAAGTTGTCGCGCTTGGCGCCGCTATTCAGGCCGGTATTATGCAGGGCGATGTGAAAGATATCCTGCTTCTTGATGTCATTCCTCTCTCGCTCGGTATTGAGACCATGGGTGGCGTAAGCACGAAACTGATTGAGCGCAACACCACTATTCCGACCAGCAAATCCCAGATATTCTCGACCGCCGCAGATAATCAAACCAGTGTTGAGGTGCACATTCTCCAAGGAGAGCGCGCCATGGCAGGCGACAATAAGTCACTAGGGCGTTTTATCCTTGAAGGTATTCCGCCTGCCCCACGTGGTGTGCCGCAGATCGAGGTGTCACTTGACGTGGACGCCAATGGTATTTTGAATGTCAAAGCGAAAGATAAGACCAGCGGCAAAGAGCAGAGTGTACGTATTGAAGCAAGCTCGGGACTCTCAGATGCGGACATTGAGCGCATGCAAAAAGATGCCGAGGTACACGCAGACGAGGATCAAAAGAAAAAAGAGCTTGCAGATGCACGCAACCTCGCGGAGAGTATCATCCATACCGCGGAGAAATCCCTGAAAGACCATGAATCAGTCGTAACCGAAGACCTCAAAAAAGACGTGGAATCAAAAGTGCAAGCGCTCCGCACGGCACAAGCGGGCGATGATCACGCCGCAATCACAGCAGCAACCGAAGCATTGAATGCCGCGCTACCACAGATCGGCGAAGCTGTCTCAAAGCAGCAACAAGCGCAAGCAGGCGACACAACAGCAAATGATTCCGCTTCAGCACCGGAAGGAGGTGTTCATGATGTGGAAGCGAATGAGGGTGACGAGCCGGAGAAAAAAGAGTAGACTAGGCTGACGACTGAATGGTCGAGCGGACGACATGCGCATGCTATGCGCACCCATTCGACAAGGTAACCCGCTAATCCATATCCCCTCATTATGAAAGACTACTACACGATACTCGGCGTTGATCGAAAAGCGTCGAAAGACGATATCAAAAAAGCGTTCCGAAAACTCGCACACGCACATCATCCCGACCGCGGTGGTGATGAGACGAAATTCAAAGAAGCAAGTGAGGCATACAGCGTACTTTCCGATGACAAGAAACGTGCTGAGTATGATGCATACGGGCAGGTATTCTCCGGTAGTGGAAATGGGGGCGGAGGCGCTGCGGGCTTCAACCCAAATGATTTTGGAGGCTTTGGCGGATTTGGGCAAGGTGTTGAGTTTGATATCGGTGATATATTCGGAGACATATTCGGCGGGGGTCGTACCAGAACTCAACGAGGTCGCGATATCTCGATCGATCTTGAAGTCTCGTTTCGCGACGCCATCTTTGGGGTTGAGCGCAACGTGTTACTGAATAAGACATCGGTGTGCGCAACATGTAACGGCTCGGGCGCTGCTCCGGGGAGTGAAATGATCACCTGTACGCGCTGCAGTGGATCAGGAAAAATTCACGAGACCAAGCAATCCTTCTTCGGCACCTTTTCAAGCGTGCGTACTTGTGATCTGTGTCACGGCAGTGGTCGCATTCCTAAAGAACCTTGTAAAGATTGCGGTGGTGTGGGAGTACGGCGTCAAGAAGAAGACATCGCTTTTCGAGTGCCGGCAGGTATACGTGATGGAGAAGTTATCCGCATTACCGGACGCGGAGAAGCGATCCCCGGAGGCGCTGCGGGCGATCTCTACATAAAAGTACACGTTACGACCCATCCGACTATTACGCGAGAGGGAAACGATCTCGCCTCAACGCTTACGGTCAAACTTTCCGATGCGCTTCTAGGCGCTTCGTATACCATTGAAACACTTGACGGACCGCTTTCGATCAAAGTCCCGGCTGGAATCAACCATGGCGAGAAGCTGCGCGTTAAAGGAAAAGGAATTGTGCTGGAGGGCGGTCGGCGAAGCGATCTCTATATCAAGATCGCCATCAAACTCCCCGCCAAACTTTCCAAAGAGGCACGCAAAGCGGTTGAGAAACTGAGGGAGGAAGGGGTGTAAGTTTACGAGCATGCCATTTTTTTCTAGAGAAATAGACGCCCTTGGTGAGATCTTCATCGAGCGAGACCTTTTTGGAAATACAGGTCAGTGGTATAAGATCGACTCAATTTTGGCCCATGAGCACAGTGAATTTCAGGAGATCGTGATGGCGAAACTTTTTATCAACGAAACTGATATTCGTACCGCCCTCATACTTGACGGCATATTACAGATTGTGGACGACCCGCATCACATCGCTCCTTATCACGAAAGCATGTTGGGCGTTGTGCTTTTGCATCCAGATCCCAAGCGGGTAATGATCGCCGGAGGAGGCGACGGCTGCGCACTTAAGACCATCTTAACGTACAAAAACATACACGCCACCATGGTCGAGATTGACAAACGTGTTGTCGAGCTATCACAAGAGCACATGCCAAACCTCTGGCACGACCCGAAAGATCATCGAGGGAGTGTGTGCATCCAAGATGCCGCATCATATGCGAGCAACACTCCTGACGAAACATTTGATGTGTTGGTAGTCGATAGCTCTGACCCCAATTTTGATAATAAGGGAACACCCGCTAATCCTTTATATAGCGCATCGTTTTACTCTGAGTGCAAGCGTGCGCTTACGCGAGAAGGTCTTTTGATCGTTCAGGGGGGGACATTTCCTGTGGAACGAAGCTCTACAAGGCAGATAGTGACAAAACTTCAAGATCTTTTCGAGACTGTAGTTGCTATGCCGGTTTCGGTTCCTAGCTACTCTCACGGCCCAATGATGCTTGTTGTAGCTACGAATTCAAAAGACGCATTGGATGTAAGCGAAGACGTTTTGCGTACGCGATTTACAAACCTTTCAGAAATACCTCTCTGGCTGAATCCGGCGTACCTCAAGGCTCTTATAAAGACGCCCACAAATATTCAGCAGGAGCTCGGACTCGTTGCATAATCAACAAGTCTTGCAATACATTAAGGACTATGGAACAGACCAACGAACCCAATACTACGATCTTCGGAATTCATCTGCTTCTGGACGGATATCGTGGTGCGGAATCAAAACTTGCGGACCGCACTAACCTTCATATGACTTTGGAGCAACTTGTCGTACAGCTACAAATGAACAAAATCACCGACCCCGTGGTCGTTAAAGTCGGACCAAACAATAAGAAGGACCCTGGGGGGTTAAGTGGTTTTGTACTCATTGCTGAGAGTCACATAAGCATCCACACATTCCCCAAACGCGGATTTGTAAGTATTGACATTTACACATGTCAAGATACTCTTGAAACAGAAACAGTAGAGACTACAGTTCGCTCATGTTTCGACATACAAATTGTGGAGTCCACTGTTCTACAGCGCGGAAGGAAGTACCCCACAAAGAACATTTACTAATGTTTGATATACAAACTTCCATCATTTCATCTTCCAATCCTATGACTTTGAGTCCGGTAACAGGAAAACATCTAATTGCTGACCTGTATCAGGTTCCTGTAAACAAATTCACTGATGCTAAGCTAGTCGAGGAGTTTCTTCTGCAGACCTCCGTGCGCGTAGGGGCAACCATCGTCGAAGACCCCCATCTCGTATCACTACCCAATCTTCAAGATTCGTTTCCTGCTGGTATCACAGGATTTCTTCTGTTGGGAGAAAGTCACATATCGATTCACACATGGCCCGAACACGCGTACGTTTCGCTCGATGTGTACTCATGCACTGAATTCGATTCTGACTCGCTCACGTCGTATGTACACGAGTACTGGGAACCAAAAGGGAAGGCGTCCATAACTGTCATCAAGCGCGGCTAACATATCGGCATGCCTGCAGCACTCCTAAGCTCGCTTTCATATGCAATAGCGAACATCACTGACGCGCTACTCATTGGCGACTGCTATAATCATCGAAGGTCGCAACCTCTTTTCATCAGCTGTGTGCTGGGAGCAATAATGGGTAGCGCACTAACAATCGTGCTCATGCGAGTGTATGATGTCCCTCTCACTCCCATTTTTCAAACAGGTTTGTGGTCATGTGTTCTGGGTGTGATGGTAGGTCTCTCACTACTCCATTACTTCACAGCTTTTTCATCAAGCGAAAAAAGTCCTACTGAGATCGCAGCGTACATATCCGCCACCCCGATCGCCGTACTCGTTGTCTCTTGGGTGGTCTTTGCTGCAGGTATACCCATGGCGGGAAACGACTTCTCTCTTCAACAGGTTTTATGGGTCTTGCTGGGCGGCATAGGACTCATGTTATTTTCTATTGCTAATGGTAAGTTTTCGGATTCTAAGGATGTCAACACATTGCATCGGAGTCGACGCTACCGACTACATCTATTTTTACTTCTGCTGTGGGGGGGTATCTATTACGTTGGATTCTCGATTGTTCTACAGTATGCTCAAACATCGTTTGTTGGCGAATCGAACCCAGAGCTACTCGCCACACTCAGCGTACTGCCATATTTTTGGGTCGGACTTTTGTTAGTTGGATTGGCAGACATGATTCGTCCCGGTGAGGCGAGCGCGTTTGTCACCAATGCGCACACTATCAAAAGATACTTTCCGTATATCATTTTGGTTGAGGTATTCGGGATGCTGGTCTTTTTTTTCGAGATTCTCGCTCTCAGCTTCATTCGTCCTGAGATCGTAAGTATTGTTGTGGGTGGTCATATAGTATTGGTCTGGATGGTGGGAATACTGCTACGCAGACTTTATCGAAATATGAAAACGGTCACTTTTAATATTGAAGAAGCTTTTCCAGCAACAGAGCGCCCATTGCTCCAGACCTCTTCTTTGATACTTATTATCGGGGCACTGTGGTTTCTGTAGAAAAAAATACTTGTGAGATCATCTATCTCAACGTAGACTGCCTGTAATGGCGGATGACATAAGATTCGATAGGAATTCGAAGCTACTATTTGCAGGTATGGCTGTGCTCTTTTTTACATCACTCACCACGATGTACGTTCGCTACATGTTACTTGAAGACTTCACAATCTTTTTTACAGAAGAGACAATAGCAGCATACCCATTTCTTGTAGAACACAAGAATGCCGAGGCACTTTCGGATAACGACTCCTGAATCAAATACCTATGAGACCTATTGATTTGGTTAGGAGCGATGTGATGGGTTGTGAGTGGGACCATGCTCCTTACCTCTTATTCTCACAAAACGTAGAGCCACTGGTCTATTACTCTCATCTTCTTCCCGCACTGGGCGGACTGGCGATCATCTTGCTAATATGGTCTCAGGGTAGTCGGAGTTTTCTCAACACTCTTATTGTTATTCTAGCGCTTCTTTTTACCTCATGGTCTGTTTTTGACCTGATCTTGTGGGCTACCGATACACCCGAATTACAGATATTCCTATGGTCAACACTCATCTTTATCAACTCTCTCATCTATGTAACTGCGCTCTGCCTGATCTACGTTTTTATAAGACAAAAGGCTCCTCCGTTTCGTTACTCTTTGGTGGTTGCTTTTTTACTGCTCCCTGTTTTTTTGCTTGCCCCGACCCAATTCAATCTTCTGGGCTTTGACTATACAAATTGCTATCGCCTCGCTATTGAAGGACCGTTGTGGCTCTACACATACATCATAGAATT
>PWVU01000049.1 GCA_003561715.1 Candidatus Kaiserbacteria bacterium
ATCTCATTCACTCCCTTATTGTTTGTAATTGCTCTCTCGATCGCTCGACGTTCCGCCAGATCAATGTGTTTTGCCATATTCCCTGAATGTTAGAGTGTTCGGATTGAAAGGTCAATATTGCTTGACGCCCTGCACTCTCGGCGCAGGGTAGTTCACAGTGGCTCATGCTCATATTGGCCTTCGGTCACAAGATTCATTGAGTTTGACTCAGAGACGTGGTTTAAATATTTTGACACATGCACTATAATATGACTTGATAAGAAATGCACTTGCGCACGAGCGTGCAATTCTCCATGCTAGGGGTATCTACCAGTTTTCTTGATCTACTATTTCTATGCTGTATATCGCTTTTTCCTTTCCTCGCTACGTTGCAGTATTCGTTTTGGGGCTAGTGTGTGTGTTTGGTGTAGTTGCTTTTGCGCAAGAGTCTCTCGAGTCGCCCGAAGTTATTTCAGATACGGAAGAGCTCGAGGTTAAAATCGTACCTTCGCCGGACGAGGTATTTGATGATGAAGCAGAGGAAGAACTTGTTGAGCCGCAACTCGACCTTGAGACAGTGTATCCTGATGCGACAGTATTCGATACTGATGCGGTAGCAGAAGCGCAAGTGTTCATCGGGGAAGTGGTCGCCGTAGATGCGGACGGCTCGGTCGTGATCGAGACAGCTGATGGGGAGCTGGTGCGAATGAGCGCCGAAACACTTGCTGAGACGCAAGTACGCCGCGCAGGTGGTACGGGGCGTTTGCTCAATCCGCGCGCAGGTGAGGCGATCGTAGTCTTGCCGGAAGATGCGAGTGTGACTCCGGCGGCGGTTGAAGTGCGTGAGGCGACCGGCGCCGCGCCACGCACTGTCGTATTCTTCATTACTTTCGGTGAAGGTCGTGAACAACTGACGGTGTCGCCCACTGTGCCCGTCTACCGAAACGGTGTACGCGCAACACAGGACGATATTCGCGCTGAGGATGCGGTATTTGCGGTACGCTCAGCGGATGGTACGCTCCTTGCTATTGATGCGGAAGGTGCTGAAGAGCACGAGGTGGAAGGTATGATCGAAGAGATTGAAGAAGAGGAAGAAGAGGAGCGGGATGCGGTACCGCTTTGGGTGTGGGGTCTTATAGCGGTTGCACTTGTGCTGGTCGGGTTCTTCTTTGTGCGACGGTAGTATCGCAAGATGGGTACAGGTAAAACACAATGCGGGCGCCCATGGGCGCCCGCATTGTGTTTAGGCGATAGTATAGACAGTCCTGCACTAGTCAACCAGCGTGATCGCAAAGCCACTCTTATCCGCACGTCCGGTGCGCCCGATACGATGAATATAATCATCGTGCGTGCCGGGTAGATCAAAATTGATCACATGGGATACGTTGGGAATATCCAAGCCACGCGCTGCAACGTCCGTGGCGATCAGTGCTTGCGCGCGCCCACGTTTGAATGCTTCGAGAGAGCGCACTCGTTGGTTGTGCGTCTTGTTGCCATGGATCGACTCGCTTTTGATACCGCGCTTACTCAGTAGACGTGACAATTTTTCAACCCCGTGTTTGGTACGACCAAACACAATGACTTTGCCGAAGTCTTTTTGGACAAGTAATTCATGCAAGATATCTACCTTGTCACGTCCGTTGACTTTAATGACCGACTGATGCACGTTCTTTGACGTGTCGCGAGTCCGCACGGATACTGTGACAGGGTCGCACAAAAACTCGTGCACCAGTTTCTCAATCTCTTTGGAAAGTGTTGCTGAGAAAAAGAGCGTGTGCCGGGATTGTGACATGGTTGCCAATATCGTCCGCATATCGCCAATAAAGCCCATATCAAGCATGCGATCCGCCTCATCCAACACTACGGTTTTTGTATGAGCGAGCGAGAGTGATCTGCGCTCCATAAGGTCCATGACGCGTCCCGGGGTGCCGACGATAAGATGATTATGCGATCTGAGTCGGCGCATCTGCGGACCGATCGGCATACCGCCAACAAGTACGACCGAATGCAACCTGAGGCTGCGCGTGAGTCCGACAAATTCTTCCTCGATCTGAAGCGCAAGTTCGCGTGTCGGGGCGAGCACCAGTATTTGCTCGTCGGGCACCAGTAAGAGCTTTTGGATCAAAGGAATCAAAAACGCCGCTGTTTTACCGGAGCCGGTATTTGCAAGACCGACAATATCGCACCCGCGCAAGATATGCGGAATGGTCTTGTCTTGGATCGGGGTAGGGGTCACGTATCCTTTGTGTGCAACCGCCTGTGCCAGTTGGGGAAGCAGGGCAAAATCACTGAAGGTGTGTATTGGCTCGTACACGTCCGGTGTTGCATTCGGTGCAACATTCTCGTTGATAAAACGGGAAATATCAATTGGTGCATCTTTGCGACGACCGCGCTGTTGAGGTCGTCCCTGTGCGCGGCGAGACGAGTTATACCCCCCGCGTGAACGGGTTCGAGCGCCGCCATGATGTGTCGGGCGACCCTGGGTACGAGCGCCTGACGCGCCATGCCGCCTTGAAGAGGCACTACGTGAATAATGGGAAGAGCGCACAGCGCCCCCTGCGCGACCCCGCTGGGGTCGTGATGAAATAGACATGAGTAACTATATGGTCTCGTGCGGGAGAATAATACGGTGGAGCGTTTTGAGATATGTACGCACTTGCGCACTCCACACTCCCTCAGATGTAAGAGACCCACACAGTTATCTTACATACCTCATAGTATACATAATTTGACGAAAAATGCAATATGTTGTGAAGTACTACTGTATGACGTATACAGGATTAGGCGGCAAGTCGGACTTGCCGCCTAAAAGTATGTGGACAGTATTTTTAAGTATCTGAAGTAGGGGGGTCGACTTTTTTCTGCGCCGCTTCTGCTTCGCGTGCCTCGATATCGTGAATTGCTACTTGCTGACCGGCAACAAAGCGTGCCAGTAGATTGACCAGGAATGGCGCAGTGAGGCTGGTTGTGATCGCAAGTGCTACGATCGCCGTCAAGAGCGTTTGGTCAAGCAATCCCGCGCCGAATCCCAGAAATGCCACCGCAAGCGAGGTGGAGAGTTGAGGAAGGGAAGAGGCGCCGATGAATGCGGATTCACCCAGTTTGTAGCCCAGGAGCCTTCCCGCCAACAGCCCGCTTCCAAGCTTGGCGATAATAAGTCCGATGACCACTGTTGTGATGATCGCAAGGGCACCTTTGGTATCGGCAAACACGCTGAGGTCGACCGTGCCGCCGATCACCACAAAAAAAATGGGAATGAAAATACCATAGGAGAGCGCATGGAGCTTTGCCTTGGTGATACGACTTTCGACTGAGCGCGCTAAGATGAGCCCTGCGAAGAAGCCGGCGATGATCGCATGCAAGCCGACAAATTCAAAAAACACCACCAGTCCGATAAGTATCAGCAGAGTGAACCGCAATTCCTTTTCGAAGAGATCATGTTCCTCGGCGTACTCACCAAATGAACGACGTACTCGCGGGATGATCCACGCAAGTCCCGCGAGCACCACAGCTAAGAACGGATAAAATAGCACGATACCACCTACCGGCGCGCCCGCTTGGATCTGCAAGAACACCGACAGCAGAAGCAGACTTATCGCATCGATCAGTATTGTTGCGCCGATGATGAGTTTGCCGAATGCGGAGCGGATGATGCCGAGCGACTGAAACGATGGTATGAGAAGCGCAATCGCGGAAGACATAAAAATAATTCCCAGAAGAAGCGCGGTTGGCCATGTGTAGCCGAAGTAGAGCGCAATTGTAATGCCGACGCTTGCCGGTATGAGACCATTGAGCAGTGCGAGTGTGAGGATCTTGCTGCGAACGCCGACGATATCAGAGAGTCGCGTTTCCAGCCCCGCCATGAACATCAAGAACACCAGACCGATCTGCGCGAGGAATGAAATGGTGTCGTCTGGCTGAAAGAGGTCGAGTCCGAACGGACCGATCGTGATACCGCCCAGTATCAGTGCGACCACCCAGGGCACGTGCATCCGCCCGAATAATTGGGAGAACAGTACCGCAGTAAGAAGTATGACAAAGAATGAGAAGAACTCGGGCATGCACACACTATACCGCGTGACGGCGATTCAAAAAACCCGAGGAATCAACGTACGAAGCGGCGCGGGCTTTCGCCCGCGCCGCTTTGCTACGTACCGCCAACACACTACACGCTTTTCTTAACAACTAGAAACGAGCAACCAACAACTGGAAACTAACTTATGGTTGAAGAATGTCTTCCGTTTGCCCGTCGATCGAGATCACTACGCTTGATACGGTGGGGAATTGAGTAAGGGTACGTTCGATTTGGCTACGAATGGCGGTTACCATTGCCGAGCCGGCTACGTCTTCTTGCAGCGCCTGATTGAAGTCAACAAACGCAACGCCATTCTCAATACGAATATCTTGTAACTCTACTCCCGCGGGAATAGCGGTGCCAAGCCCTTCGTCAACTTCGCTCTCGGTTGGTCCCTGCAAAAGCTGACCGACCGACGCGCGCGCAATACCCGGTACTGCGGGAATGGTGCGCGTGACACGTACAAATTCTTCTTGTCCATCAACGACGCGAATGAAATACGCGGAAATGGTCTCGGTCGTCGGCTCGGGCGCCGGTGTGGGCGCTTCCGCGTCGCCGTTTTCTTCTGTATCATTCTCGTCATTTTCAACGACCTCCTCTTCCGTCACATCGTTTTCTTCGTCAGTGGGCGCGTCGGCATCCCGCCCGCCCGCAGTGAACATTAAAGCGATCGCGACGATACCAATAAGTGCAATAATGATAAAAACGATATTTTTGCTGCCTCCTTCCGGTTGTTCCCCCGAACCGCTCTGTGGTGACGTATTATGTTGATTCATATACCCCTATTGTAGAAAGAAATAGTATGGCGTGCAAACAAAAGGTGTGGTGTGCTGTTGTGTGATGTACCACCTTACGCCTTTTTTCGCGCTTTGTTGCGCTCGTTTTCGGTGAGGTGCTGTTTGCGCAGTCGCACGTTTTGCGGGGTTACTTCGAGGTACTCGTCGGCAGACATGATCTCAAGCCCCAGCTCGACTGTGAGCTCTCGCGGTGGAATGAGCATGATCGAGTCATCTTTGCCCGAGGCACGCATATTAGTGAGCTGTTTGCCTTTGGTGGGGTTAACGGTCATTTCTTCGCCCTTACTGGTATTACCAATGACCATACCCTCGTACACCTCGGTGTTCTCGCGGATATAGAGCGTGCCGCGGGTTTGCAAATTATCGAGTGAGAAGGCAAGTGCTTTGCCGGTCACGCCCGATACCATCGAGCCGGTCTCTTGGCGGGCGATCGCGCCCGCATGTGGCTTGTAGCCGATCACGCGTGTGGCAAGAATGCCTTCGCCTTTAGTGTCGATGACGAATTGACTACGATACCCGAAGAGTCCGCGGGTCGGACCTTCGAACTGCATATGAGCGCGTCCGCCTGAAAGCTCGAGATTGAGCATCTGCGCCCCTCGCAGACCGAGTTTCTCGATAATGGAGCCTTGTGCAACCTCGGGCGCGTCGATCGTGATCTCCTCAAACGGCTCGCTCAGTACACCGTCGATCTCGCGCATAATGACTTGTGGCTGAGACACCTGCAGTTCGTACCCTTCGCGGCGCATATTCTCGATAAGAATGGCGATGTGTAACTCGCCGCGCCCGCGTACCAAAAAGCGATCACCCGAGGTGCTTTCAAAGTCAATTTTCAATCCCACATTGACCTCAAGCTCTCGCTCGAGGCGCTCGCGAATCTGGCGGCTGGTGACGAACTTACCCTCGCGTCCGGCAAACGGGGAGTTGTTCACAAGGAACGTAAGCTCGATAGTCGGCTCATCGACCGCGATCGTGGGTAAGCGCTCGACATCGGATGTCGTGCTGATCGTATCACCAATATATATGTCGGATAGTCCAGCGATAATGCCGATATCGCCCGCGTCGATCTGGTGCGCTTCTATTCGTTCGATACCGCGAAAGGTGAAGAGTTTGGTGATCTTGGCGGTCTGTTTGGTACCGTCTTCGGTCAGTACCTGTACATTCGCGCCACTCGTGATCGAGCCGTCGTATACACGTGCGATCGCGAGGCGTCCTAAGAAATTATCATACGCAAGATTGAATGCTTGTGCGCGAAAGGGTGCGTCAGTCGCCTTGGACGCAACCGGTACATGTGCAAGGATAAGGTCAAGCAGGGGAGTGAGGTCACTGCTTTCTTCGGTGAGTTCACGCTTTGCGATACCTTGACGTCCGATCGCGTAGATCGTGGGGAAGTCGAGCTGTTCGTTGGTTGCGCCCAGCTCCGCAAAGAGATCGAACACTTGATCGTGTACACGGTCGGGATCAGCGGCGGGCTTGTCGATCTTATTGATCACCACGATGGGGCGCAAGCCAAGCGCAAGCGATTTTTTCAATACAAATCGCGTTTGCGGCATCGGTCCTTCTTGCGCATCGACAATAAGCAAGACGCAGTCGATCGAGCGAAGTACGCGCTCGACTTCCGAGCCGAAATCGGCATGCCCCGGCGTGTCGACGATGTTGATCTTGCTGTCGTTGTAGAATATCACCGTATTTTTGGAATAGATGGTGATACCGCGTTCATGCTCGAGCGCATTGCTGTCCATGGTGACAGTATCGTCGGCAACGCCCGTCTGGCGCATGAGTGCGTCGGTAAGCGTTGTTTTGCCGTGGTCGACGTGTGCGATAATGGCGATGTTGCGAATATCCATACTAAAAAAGTTGAGAGATAAAAATGGGCGAAATAAAAAACTCCTTTAGGTGGAGCAATATAACTAGGAGTGTAGCATGGCTTACAGCATTCTGCCATAAAACGGTCGCGCAACACGTGCGTTTTTTGCTATGCTGGTGAGTATGGGTGTCTCGCGCGTAGTACTTTTTAGTATCGTTGCGTTCAGCGCGGTCGTTGTCGCGCGTGAGGCGTACGCAGTGTATACAGCCGTGTCGCTTGGGCGCGAAGCGATAGCACATGCCAGCGCGTATGAGCGGATCGATGCCGACGCAATGTATACTCTGTTGTTACTAGGAGATAGCACGGGTGTGGGGGTGGGTGCGTCATCGCCGGAGCACTCAATTGCCGGAAGGATTGCGCACGATGTGCCGATGCTTTCGATTGAGAATAGAAGCGAGAGCGGAAAACGGATTGCGGAGCTGACGCAAGAACTCAGTATGCTTGAACCCGACGCACCGTACGATCTCCTGTTTTTGATGATAGGTGGGAATGACATACTGCGCTTTACGACGCGAAAGGCGTTTCGCGCATCCCTTCGTGAGGCTTTTGCTCAAGCCGCACGGCATGCAGACAGTGTGGTGTTGTTGAGTGCCGGCAATGTGGGGCATGCGCCGGCGTGGGCGCCGTTCTTGAGCAGGGTGTTTGAGATTCGTTCCCGGCGCATGCGAGAAATTCTTCTTGAAGAAGTGGCACGCGCGGAGGTGATTTTTGTTGATGTGTTTGTTGCCGAGCGCGAACAAGACCCTTTTGCACTGGATCCCGCGCGATATCATGCGCCCGACGGACTCCATCCGAGCAGTGAAGGGTATGCGCTGTGGTATGAGCGATGGAAACAGCGCTGGAGAGCCGAAGATCATTGGCTCGGCGCGTGGTACCGTGAGATGTTATGAATAATCAGAAGATCATCCTCTATTTTTCCGGAGGCACCATGCAGGGAGTGTTTGGTGCCGGCGTGGTGACCGCGCTGGAGCGGGAGAATTGCTACGACGCCATCGAAGCGGTCTATAGCACCTCCGCCGGCTCGCTTGTCGGCGCGTATTTTTTGGCGCGGCAATCCGGACTGGGCTCGTCCATCTACCTGGAGGACTTGAGCCGAGGATTTATATCGCCTCGACGGTTTTTCTTGGGCATATACGATCGACTCTATGATCATTACATTCGGTATCGTCCCCGCGATACATGGCGCAACGCGATCGATATCGAATACCTGTTCGATATCGTTGCGCATAAGAAACCGCTTGCGATCGACGTACTCAACAAGCAGGATATTCCGTTATTCGTCAAGCTCATCAATTTGCATACACGACGACTTGAATACCATGATGTGCGCGGCGCGCATGCTGTGACGTGGTTGCGTGCGGCGGTCGATGTTATGCCCTACACTACGGAACTGCAATATGTCGACGGGGTGCCGTATGCGGATGCGGGTATCAAAGAGGTGATAGGGATTGATACGTTGGTGGCTCGTCATCCTCATAATCCCATTGTGATCGTATTGAATAGCCATGAGCGGCGACGCATCTCCCACGTGCTCAAGAACAAAGTAGAAGGGTATTTTGTCTCAATTACGGGTGCGCCCGATCTTGCCCCCCCTTTTTATTCCGCTGAGAAGCGTCTTCGCGCCGAATTGGTGCGGATTCAAGCGATGGAGCAGGTATATCTCTGGGCAATACCTGAGCAAGTGCAGATACGCTCACGTACAACTTCAAAACTCGTTCTTGAACAAACATACAAGGCAGGCATACGAGCGGGTATGGAGATCGTGGAGCAGATACGCACACTCCAGATGCAATAGACGCGCTTCATCTGTTTACAGGCTACGCGCAAACGATTTACACAACATATTTAAGATTTGACAAGAGTGCCTGTTTTCGATACAGTGCGCGGGTATAAGGGGGTTGGTCCCGCTTAGGGCGAAAGAGCGAGCGGTGAACGTGCAAGGTTTTCCCCGTAGAAGCGTAGTATAGCGTGACGGGTATGCGATATGTATCTATTTTAGGACTTGCGGGAAGTGTATGTTTTGCTACGGCGCTTATGGCGGTGTGGGGTGCAGTTGCGTTGGCTCAAGCTCCCGGACACGCTGTCTCGTTCGCCAGCTCGGCGGTCGATCGGAATGAAGCGTTTGAAGTGAATTGGACGGCACCTGCCGATAGGACAACCTCGCGGGATTGGATCGGTATCTATCGAGCGGGTACCTCGGATACCCAGTTTGTGACCTGGCAGTATATTCCCGATGGTGAAGGAGGTGGAACGCGAACGTTTACTGTGCGCCAGCCGGGAACATATGAAGTGCGCATGTTCAGTAATAACGGCTATGAACGCCTGGCGGAAGGAGCAAATACACTTACGGTGCGTGATCCATCGGAAGTTCCCGATGATACTGACAATGGTACGGATACGACACCTCCGGCAGAGGATGTGCCGTTTGGTATCTCGGTCGACCGATCGACAATCACACCAGGTGAGTCGGTGCGTGTTACGTGGACTGCGCCGCGCGAGCGCAGCGGCACCGATTGGGTAGGTGTGTATCGCACAGGTTCGCGCGATACCCAACATGTTACCTGGCAGTATGTACCGCGCACAGCGGAAACGACCGGGGTACTTTCTTTTGCGATCTCAAGCGAAGGAACCTATGAGATGCGCATGTTTCGAAATAACGGCTACACACGTGCAACGAGTGATGTGCCGACGATTACCGTAGCGCGCGCGACGCAGTCGCCGGAAGAAGACACTGATACCGGAGCTACTGATGGAGACGACACTAATGGCACTCCGCCGTCCGCTGGTGCGTACAGTGTATCGTTCACTCAGAGCGAGGTTGCACGTAATGAAGCATTTACCGTATCGTGGACCGCGCCCGCCGACCGCACCACCTCGCGCGATTGGATCGGTATCTACCGCACCGGTGCAGGTGATCGGCAGTATCTGGCGTGGCAGTACATACCTGGCAGTGGCACTCAGGGAGAACTCACGTTTCGTATCAATCGCGAAGGTACGTACGAGGCGCGACTCTTTACGAATAACGGCTACACCCGTGTAGCTCGCTCATCCCAACAAATAACAGTACGCGATCAGACTCCGCCGACCAATGGCACGACCGAGCCCGGAAATGGAGAGACAACGAACGGCTACGCGCTCACCCCGCTCTCAACAAGCGTGCCGGCAAACTCCACCATCACGATCAACTGGGAAGCACCCGCGGGGTCAAATCTCAACCGCGACTGGATCGGTGTGTACCGCGTGGGTGCGGGTGATCGATCACCTCTCGCGTGGCAGTATGTCTCGGAAGGACCCAGTGGCACGGTCACGTTCACCGGTCGTACACCGGGAACGTATGAATTTCGGTACTTCAAGAATAATGGCTACACGCGTGTTGCCGTCTCCCCGACCGTGGTCGTTGAGCCGGAAGCGCTTCCGCAGTGTCCGGTATCGAACCTCTCGACGATCACTAACTTCCCGCCACGAAACGGTCCGATCATTGCGTTTGGTGATAGCTTGACTGCGGGAGTTGGTGCAAGCATGGGACAATCCTTCCCAAGCCAGCTTGCGCGTAGGGCAGATGTGTCGATCGTAAATGCGGGCATTTCGGGCGATACCACCCGTGATGCATTGGAACGATTGGAGCGCGATGTGCTTGAGCGCGATCCGTCGGTTGTGATCGTATGGCTTGGTGGTAATGATATCCTTCAGCGCTACTATGAACGGGTGCAATCGGGCGCTGAGAATCCCAACTTGATCGAAGCGGTGCGCCTTATCTTGTTGCGCATCGCAGGCAAACTTCCCGAACCATCGGGTATCACCGAAGACGAGACATTTGAGAACCTCACCGAAACGATAGAGCGTATCCAAGCGCGCGGCGCGGTTACGATCGTGATCGGCTTTAGTGGCGGCGTATTCGATACGGCGCTGGAGCAACGCTATGCCCAGGTGGCGCAGGCTACCGGCTCGCTCTACGTACCCAACGCGCTCGGTGGAGTCATAGGGCGACCATCTCTTATGAGCGATCTGGTACATCCGAACAATGTCGGCTACGGCATCGTGGCGGATCGGGTATTGCCGTATCTTGCTTGTACGCTGTAACCCAAAGAGCAAAGCGTTCCTCGGGGTCTATGCGGAGCCGTTCTTGACCATGACCACATGGTCATCCTCGTCAACGATCTCTTGCTGGATCACTTCCTCAATGATGTCCTCAAGGGTGATCACTCCTATAAGGTTTCCGTCGGCATCTTCCACCACCCCGAGGTGTTGTTTGCGTTTGAGCATATGCGCCAAAACGGTATCAAGCATCTCAAGCGGATGAATGCGCAGGTACGTGTGTTCGGCGGCTTCGTAGGCGGTACTGTGGTTAGGTTCGATCAAAATATCTTTTGTGTATAACACCCCGACTACGTTGCCGGTTGTTGGATGTATGACGGGCACACGCGAATGTCCACGTTCTATAATGGTGTGACGTGCGGCATCATCAAGTACTTGGTCGCTACGAATCGTATGCACTCGTTCGATCGGTGTCATGACCTCGCAGGTGCGCTTGGTGGAGAATTGCAATGCGCCGTGTACAATACGTTCCTCGTCTCGGTCGATCGGACCGCTCGGCAGATCTTCCAGCTCCGAAACGATCTCCATCAGCTCGCGCTTGGAGTACATCGTGGGCATCTCCCTGCCAAGGAGGCGGTCGAGCCCTTTGCCTATGGGGTACGCAATCGGCCACGTGAGCCAGCAGATGATATGGACAATGGGTGCAAGTCGCGCACCCAGCGGCAATGCGTAGCGCGAGAAGACCGCCTGGGGCAGTATTTCTCCGAATACGAAGATCAGTACGGTAGCGAGTGTCACTGCAATAATGCCGGTTGCGATGGAGCCGAGATAGACCGAGAGGATGGCGTTGACAAGGACGTTGCCCAGCAACAGCGAGGTGAGCAGTTGGTTACCGTTTTTGCGGAATGCATAGACGCGTTGCGCTTGAGTGTTGCCAAGTTCCGCTTGGCGGCGCAGGTGGTTCACATTAAGACCCATGAGTCCCAGCGTGAGACCTGAAAAAAGTGCCGAAAAACAGATAAGGACAAAGGATAAGAGGTATGCCATTGGGGATACCAATTCTAGCGTATGATACTGATGTGCGCCACACTTTTTTGCACGTGAGCCGCGCAATCGGTATACTGTGAGTACTATCGGAGTAAATATTCTAAACAGTATGCTTACGGGTTCTAAACCATATATGTTGCTTGGGCTCTTGGTACTTGTCGTTGCCGTGGGTGCGTACGCCGTGTATCAGTCGAGTATCAATGGAGGAGTTGTGCGTGATGTTGAGGAAATTGCAGAGCGTATGGCGGAAGGGGAGCCGATGCGGTGTACGTTCGCGCAGGATGTGGACGGTGTACAAAATGAGGGTGTTTCGTACGTTGCGGGTGAGCGCATGCGGGGTGACTACGTTTCGTATTTTGGTGGTCAGCGCATGGAGTCAGGTATGTTTACTGACGGTGTTACTATGTATACCTGGAGTGAGTCGCCGATGGGTGTCATGGGTACGATGTATCGGCTCGATACGCACGCTGATGATGACGAGCAAGATGGTAATTGGTGGATGCGTGAAGCTGAGGAGTTTGGTTTTGAAGAAGGGGTCGACTATGAGTGCGAACCATGGCGCGTTGATGAAAGTATCTTTCGTGTCCCTGATGGAATCGAGTTTATGGATATGACCGATATGATGCAACCGACGTTCGATCTTGAGCGTGATGGTATCGAAAATCTCCCACCTGCCGCTCCTTCCATGGATGATCTGCCGGGATTGGATTGTAGTATTTGTTATGATCTGCCCGAAGGACCACGCGAGGCATGTTTGGAGTCGCTGATGTGCGTGGAGTAGTATTTGAAGAACTCTCCATATTGAACAATAATCGTGGCTAGCGTGACGATTATTGTGATGCGAGCGACGTAAGAAGAGATACAAGCTCAGGAAACTCGGCGTCATTGAAATGCTTTCGATCTTCAAAGGTGTGTAGGGTTGCGCCTTGAAGCGTCTCTTTGAAGCGGACTGCGTGTTCGTAGGGCACGACCGGATCATCGGTACTGTGCAAGATATGCACCTCGCCGGCTTGTTTGGAAAAATGGGTAAAGAGCGAGGAAGTATCCTCGGGCAAACGGAACGATGCGAGCGACTCATCGGGGGTATCGCCAAAAGGGGGTGCGATCAGTATGGTCGCGCGTATCGGCAAGTCGATTGCGTTCTCTCCCAAGTAGCGCACCAAGAATATGCCACCCAGCGAGTGCCCGATAAGGATCAGGTTGTCGTGGAGGAGGGGAATGATGCGTGAGAACCAGAGCGACCAGAGCGCATACTGCGCGTTATCTGCGCCGGGCATTTTCGGCGCGAGTACGTCAAAACGCTCACCAAGCGATTCTTGTAGTGTTGATTTCCAACTAAGTCCGGGTCGCAATCGCTCAAGATCGATCGGACGGGTACGCAACATCTCTTCGTACTGCGCATCCGTATCGAATGTTTCGCCACCATGGATGACAACGACGTGTGTCTTATCGTGCATATACGTATCTTACCAAAGTGCCCAGCCGGGAAACAGCGAGATGCCGGCAACGAATGAGCCGATCCAGCAGATCGTTGATATCGCGCCGGAAAGAATAAGCGGAAATCGCTCGTGCAGGGAAAGCGAGGCGAACGAGCGCGTCGAGGCAATATGATCGATCTTGCCGATCATATAGCCGTTTGCGGTAAGCGCAAGCACAAATAGCATCTTTGCTTGGAACATTTGTTGTTCGATGATGTAGCTCGCGATTGGTAGGATAAGAAATATACCCGAGATATACAGCAAGCCAAGTCCCGCCCAGACGCCTTTATGCAGATACGCGACACGCGAGGCATCAAGCGTTTCCGTTTTTCCTAGCATCCAACGCGCACCCATGTGATCGGCTCGTAGGATATAGAATGTGGAGAGGGCAAGCCCCGCCCAGTGTGCCCAGAGTGCGATCTCGTACATCGGGGGTCATCCTAGCACGAAGCGGGGTGTCTGTCAGTTGGGTACCGTGGTTGTCATATCGATAGCACCCAAACCTCAGCACCTCACACAACATTATCGCTTGTCTAGTACTCGCTCCATGCGCGGATCTCCGGTTCGTGCTTTGCGGTGTAGGCGAGCGACTCGACTAACAGGATCGCGATCTGCACATTTGTCACTAAGGGAATCTCAAGGTCGACGGCGGCGCGGCGGATGCGGAACGAATCGGCATGTGATGCCTTACCATTGGGGACTGCAATGGTGATGACCAGGTCGATTGATTGCCGCGTGAGTTCGTGCTCCGGAACATCATGCAACACCAACTGACGTGCGCGGATCTTCTTTTCACGCAAGAGCGGTAGCATGTGTTCATCCGTGTGGAGCGCGTAGCCGAGCTTCACAAGTTTGTGCGCACTTTCCAGGAATGCAACTCGGTCTTCGATGCGATCGGCAGAGAAGTAGATATTCTTTTTTGGCACGGTGAATCCGGTTGACTGCAGTGCCTTGAGGAATGCATCGTGCAAGTTGCTTCCCAAACACCCCACCTCTCCGGTCGATGCCATTTCAACCCCCGAGATCGGGTCGGCTCCTTTGAGTCGCGAAAAACTGAATTGTGGTGCTTTTACCCCAACATGGTCGATATCAAGCGCGCGCTTATCTATCTGCGGGAGCTCTGCACCCAGCATTGCTCGTGCGGCAAGGTCGATCATATTATGTTTGAACACCTTCGAGCAGAACGGGAAACTTCGTGATGCGCGCAGGTTGCACTCGATCACTTGCACATGGTTGCGATACGCAAGGAATTGAATATTGAACGGACCGGTGATGTTGAGCGACTCTGCGATCTTTGCCGAGATCTTTTTGATGCGATGAACGGTCTCAAGGTAGAGACGCATCGGGGGCAAGACCGACGTGGCGTCACCGCTGTGGACGCCGGCGTTCTCGACATGCTCGGAGATCGCGTAGATGAGGATCTTGCCGTCCTTGGCGACCGCGTCGATCTCTATCTCTTTGGAATTCTCGATGAATTTTGTGATAACGACCGGATGCTCGCGGCTTACATCGATCGCCAGTTTCAGGTATTCGTCGAGCTCTCGTGCATTGCGCGCCACATTCATCGCCGCTCCCGACAATACGTAGCTTGGGCGCACCAGGACGGGATACTGTACTGCTTTGGCAAAACGTTTTGCCTCGTGCACGTTGGTCAATTCTTTCCACGGCGGCTGATCAACTTCGATGGAATCCAATAGCTTTGAGAATAAGTGCCGGTTCTCCGCTTGGTCGATCATCTCGGCGCTCGTGCCATACAGATACACTCCTTCCTTTGCCAAGCCGGTTGCGAGATTGTTGGCGGTCTGTCCGCCGACGGATACGATCACACCATTCGGCTCTTCGAATGCAACAATATCCAGCACGCGCTCAAGACTGATCTCGTCAAAGTAGAGACGGTCGCATGTATCGTAATCGGTGCTTACGGTCTCGGGATTGCAGTTGAGCATCAGGGTCGTATGGCCGAGCTTCTTTGCCGTCTGTGCCGCATTGACCGCGCACCAATCAAACTCGACACTACTGCCGATGCGGTAGGTACCACTCCCCAGTGTAAATACTCCTGTGCCCGATGGGGCAACATCATGCTCGGTCGCGTGATACGTTGTGTAGAGGTAATTGGTTTGTGCGGGAAATTCGCCCGCGAGTGTGTCGATCTGTTTGACGAATGGCGTGATCTGGTGCGATCGTCGCTTGGTGCGGATCTTGGCTTCGGTTGAACCGGTGAGAGTTGCGATCTGTCGGTCGCTGAAGCCGAGCTTCTTTGCGTTGTGGAGCGCAGTTTTGGTGAGGCGCGCGCCACCTCGCCTAAGGGTTTCTTTGCACGCGACGATACGCGCAAGCTTGTGCAGAAACCAACGGTCGATCGTGGTGTATGTGTGAATGCGGTCGACCGACCAGTCCGAGGCGAGTGCGGTTGCGACTGCAAAAAGTCGGGTATCGGTCGGCGCGTTCAGTGCCGCCTCGAGATCGTCATACGTGAATGGGTGTTCGGTCACGCCTTCTGCGCCGATATCCACCATGCGTACGGCTTTTTGCAGTGCCTCCTCAAAGGTCCGCCCGATCCCCATCACCTCGCCCACCGATTTCATTTCACTGCCGATGCGCGGATCGACCAACTTGAACTTCTTGAGGTCCCATCGCGGAAACTTCACGACCACATAATCAAGCGCCGGTTCGAAGCATGCAAACGTCTTTTGGGTGATCAGATTTTTTACCTCATGTAAAGGATAGCCGAGCGCGAGCTTTGCGGCGACAAATGCCAGCGGATATCCGGTCGCTTTGGACGCAAGCGCTGAACTGCGTGAGAGGCGCGCATTCACCTCGATAATGCGATACTCATTGGAATGTGGATCCAGTGCATATTGAATGTTGCATTCTCCGATGACTCCGAGGTGTCGCACGACGCGGATGGCAATCTCCCGCAGCATATGATACTCGTCGTTGGTGAGCGTTTGCGAGGGTGCGACCACAATGCTCTCGCCGGTGTGAATTCCCAGCGGGTCGAAATTCTCCATATTACAGACGGTGACGCAGTTGTCGTATGCGTCTCGTACCACTTCATACTCGACCTCTTTCCAGCCACCCAGCCACTCCTCAACCAATACCTGACGTGATGTGCTGAACGCCTCGTGACAGCGCTTGATCAATTCCGCTTCGGTCTTGCAAATGCCCGAGCCGCGCCCGCCGAGCGCAAACGCCACGCGGATCATAACGGGGTAGCCGATCTTCGCCGCCGCTTTCCGCGCCGCGCCAACCGAGGTGGTTGCAATGCTGATCGGAGACGTTGCCCCGATCTCATTGAGTCGATCCACAAACCGCTTGCGGTCTTCGGTATCTTCGATCGTTGCAACCGGCGTCCCCAGTACGTTCACGCCGTACTGTGCAAGCACGCCGCTTGTTTCAAGTGCGATACCGCAGTTGAGGGCAGTTTGGCCACCGAAGGAAAGCAGGAGTCCGTCCGGTCGTTCTTTCTCGATCACCCGCGTCACGTACTCGGGCGTGACCGGCAAAAAGTACACTTCGTCGGCAAGGTCTTCACTTGTTTGGATCGTTGCAATGTTGGGATTGATCAAGACTGTTCGGATGCCTTCCTCCTTAAGCGCTTTGATCGCTTGACTGCCGGAGTAATCGAATTCTCCGGCCTGCCCTATCTTGAGTGCCCCCGATCCCAAGATGAGCACGGTGTGTGGCATAGGTTGTGTCATAGCAGTTGGGTGAACGTATCGAATAACGCATTGCTGTCGGTCGGACCGGGTGTCGCTTCGGGATGGAACTGCACGCTCATGAACGGTTTGGTTGTGTGCCGGATTCCCTCGTTGGTGTTGTCGTTGAGGTTGCGGTACCAGACCTTCCATGTGCGCGGAAGAGTCGATTCATCGACCGCATAGCCGTGATTTTGTGACGTAATGACACAACGGTTTGTTCCGGCTTCTATGCACGGTTGGTTCTGTCCGCGATGTCCGTAGGGTAACTTGTAGGTGGATGCGCCGGCGGCGAGCGCCAATATCTGATTACCAAGGCAAATGCCAAAGATCGGTTTGTCATCTCCAAGTGCGCGACGCACGTGCTGTATCGTCTTCTCACATTGGGTCGGATCGCCCGGACCATTTGATACCACAATGCCGTCATAGCGTTCACGTGAAAAATCATAATCCCATGGGATGCGGATGACGGTGAGGTTGCGCACCAACAATGAGCGAATGATGTTGTGCTTTGCGCCACAGTCGACCAGTACGACTGTCTTTTTCCCGCGTTCATAGCGCACCGGTGCCGCAACACTCACTTCATCGACAAAAAAAGACCCCTCGGATACTGGGGGTGAGACAACGCTCTTGCGTGTACGCGCTGGCGTATTGACCATCATGCCCTGGCACGTGCCGCGCTCGCGCAGATGTTTGGTAAGTGCACGGGTATCAACGCCGTACAGTCCCGGGACCCCGTGCGCCCTAAGCCACGCATCAAGACTTTCCACCGCCGCATAATGGCTGTGTTCAAAGGAATAGTCGCAGACAATGACGCCGCGGACGTGGACCGCGTTTGATTCCAGATATCGCGAGACTCCCTCGTCCGAATCGGTCATCGGCACGCCGTAATTACCGATCAGCGGATAGGTGAATACGAGTATCTGTCCCCGGTACGACGGGTCGGTCAGTGTTTCGGGATACCCGACCATGCCGGTATTGAACACTACTTCGCCGGTCATGTGTTCCTGTGTGCCGAGTCTTCGACCAAAAAAATATCCCTCAAATCGGGGACCGTCTTCTATTTGTATACTTCCTGGTACGTTGTTCTTTTCCTTGTGTGTTGTGTGCATTGCGTCTCATCATAGCGCAGAGATGCGAAGCGCGTCAATTACACAGTTGCACACACAATATACAACATACACCCGTTGCCAGGCACAACGCTCGTGTATCAGGCAGCATATAGTACCATTTGAATGCGCAGCTGACCGTTCGTATGCTATTGCTGGTGGCATGGTTGGTATACCGGGTATACTTATCCATATCTATGCGAACAAGCGCCGTACAACTGCCGACCTTTCAGGAGTTGCAAAGTATCTTTGCCTCAGAGATTACACGTCCTATACCGAAGGAAAAAGAGGGCATTCATTTCACCGATTTCTCAACGATCCTTTCACTTCTGGATGCGTATGACATATCGTCATCATTCTTCACGAAAGTAAACAATCTCGAACAGGTTGCCCAACCTGATGTCTATGCTGATATGTGCGCAATGTTCGATACGCTTACCACGCGCATCAGTGAGTCATGTGAAGCTCCCGACATGCACCCGCTTCTCAATAATCTCTATGACTATTTGTCCGAGGCGGATGAGCAGAAGTCGGCTGACCTGCTTTTTGTATTTGGTTCCAAAAGTACGACACGTACCGATACGGCACTACGACTGTTTCGTGAGGGTTTGGCACCTAAGATCCTCATTAGTGGGCGGGGTCCGCATTACGAAGACACATATGGCCACGTCGCGGAAGCAGAGATGCTTGGCAGATATGCGATAGAGCAGGGAATTCCCAAGGACGCCATACTGATCGAATCGGAGTCGATCACCGTGCCGGACAACGTGAAGCGCTCACTTACTCTTCTTGAAGAAACGGGTGTTGCGCACAAGCGAATACTGCTGGTGAATTCGCCGTTCGCGCAACGTCGCGGCTGGGCGCATTTCAGTAAGATGTCCGATGTCGGCACGACTCTTATGCGCGTCAATACCGATACCGTATCGGAGCAATTTTCACGCAATGGGTGGTATCGAAACGAGGTCGGCATCCGAACGATCCTCAAGGAGTTCTACGGACTGCGCATCAGTACGCTTGTCAACACGGCGTGATCGGGATTGTCAGGTTGCTAAAAGTCCGCTGTTCTCTTGAAATACTGCAAACCCTTTCTCCCAAGATCAAGCCAGTATTGATTCTCGATTGCACTGTTTCCATTTCTGACCTTTTCGTAATTCGCATTTAAGAGATGCATGGCGTGTGCTGTTTTTACAAACAGGGGAAGCGCTTCCAATTCTTCATTGGTAAGCACAATGCCTTTCTGATACTCGGAAAGAAAACGATCATAGAACGACATAAAGGTGTCCGGACTATCCTCGTCAAACAGCACATTACACAACAGCACCGCATGCTCTTGTATGCGTGGGTACGTGCCTGAGATTGAAAAGTCGATGATGTACCGCGATCCATCTTCTGCTTGAAGCACATTCGTCTTGATGATATCACCATGCGCGAAGCAGTGGGGAAGTGATGTAATGTCAAGCGACGCGAATTTCTTGACAAGTGGAGCGAGCAGTTGCGCATCCTCCTCAGTCAGATGCAATCGTTTCTTCTCGTATTCCGCCAAAAAATGAACAATCGACCACTCATTGTAAAACGGCTCCGGCTGTAGATCGATCGAATGTATTCGGGTAGCCTGATTAGCAAAGAACGGGACGTCATCCAACGTTGGTCGTGTGTTACTGTCGTACCAGCTTTCACCGTCGATGTATTCCATGACGCATAAGCGAATTGGTGTACCGTCTTTAACGGTTTCATACAAATGTCCGCTAGATGAATTATAGAGTTTGGGGTGGCTTACACCCGCATCAATTACAGCCGTCATGATTTTGATATAGCGATCGCAGTTCTTTTTGTCGCGCCACTCTGCAAACGCTTTTACCATATACGCACCACGGTCAGTTGTCAGTATAAGATTGAAGTCTTCGTACCCAATAGGTATCGACTGGTGACTTTGATATGTACCGATATCGTATGTAGCGCACACCTCTTGCAACAAAGGCGACACGTCGCCCTCCCAGCCAATTCGTTTTTGGAAGTCTGATTCATATACACCTTCGGTTACGTGACTATCGCCCAAACTTTCTTGTTTTTCAGTATTTGATTTGCATGTTTTCATAATTTATTCGGAGTATACACTACGTGGAAAGTGTGTCGACTACCAGTTTAGTAAGCCCTTCATTTCCCTCAAATTCGG
>PWVU01000147.1 GCA_003561715.1 Candidatus Kaiserbacteria bacterium
CCAACGAGCCGGTGAATGAAAATCGCTCCCACGCTCCGTTGCGCCAAGTGTATCCGTACCGATAAATGAACTGGGGGAAGATGCTTCCGCCCGCCGAAATGCCTGCAATATTGTTACCGCACGTTGCAGAGAGAATAACCTGCGGCGCGCGAGAAAAAATATCGACCGGCGGTGCGTAGCCATCGGGTACCCGGGGAATGGTAATGCGCTCACACGGCACCATCGCGTGAGATTGCTGAGCTTCAGCCGGAGCACGAGTGGGGTACACAAACGCAAGAAAAAGTGTGGCGAGTACCACAAATGCACTCGCGATAAGTGTAAGCAACTGCAATTCATATGAGACATACGCCTCAACGTTCGTTTGGTCTGTGGCGCGCATTGCACCTAGCATACCATGCACTGCAATGGTTGGAGAATCGTGCGCAATCACATACTGTTTATAGCGCCTTCTGATGAGCAGGGTATACTGCGGGCATGCACTCGCCACCACACATGAGCGCACGCATCGTCGCGACCGGTTTAGTTCGACATTCTCTCTTGATCGCATTTCTGCTCGGGTGCGCATACGGTGCGCACATCGTGCTACCGTTTGTAAGTGTGGAAGGGTGGTGGTGGGCGCCCGGCACCCTAGGAGCGGACGTGCGCACGTATATCATATATGGCACGGTATTTGGACTTATCGTGAGCGCATTCGGAATGTTCGCCGTACTGTTTGCCACATTCACGCGGGCGCTCGTGCGATTCGACCTTCCCTTACTTTTTGTAGTATATGGCGCAGGGGGCGTATGGGTGCTACTTGAGTTTGTGCGCGAGGTGGTGTTTTACGGCTCCAGCTGGGGACATATTGCGTATCTATTCCATTGGAATACACCTCTTATACAAAATGCCTCGTGGGGCGGGGTGTATGTCATAGGGTTTGCAGTCGTTGCGGGTACGGTCGGGTGCGGGCTTTCGCTGTACCGATATGTGTATGGTGGAGCACAAAACGTCGACAAACCTCTTTCGAGTGACACTAAAGTGTCCAGCCCTCCAGCAATTACTGGACTTTCTGCGTATACATGGAAACTCGTGCCGCTCTTGATCGGTCTGCTTCCGCTAATTACGCTTCATATATATGGAGCGATCGCACTGTCAGTAACTCCCCAAAGCGGCACCGAGCGAACCGTAGCGGTACTCCACAGTACACTCACCTCCGTTGCGGGTGCGACCCGGCAGGGCTTTGAGACACACGAAGCGCTCATACGCGACGCGCTTTTACAGCAGCCGGATCTGCTTTTACTACCTGAGAACATTTTCCCCGCGATCACGATCGACCCGACAGACGGCACGCCGACCGCAAGAGCGAGTGAGCCAGCGCGTGCACTGCACGATCGGCTGAATGCACTCCTGCGAACCTCGCCCGGTACGCTCGTCGTTATAGGCGTACACGCGCAAGAGGACGACCGCGTGTACAACACCCTTGCCGGATATCGTGACGGGGAACTGACACACCTCTATCGCAAACGCGTACTGATGCCGTTTGGGGAAATTGCGCCATCTTTCTTACAAGAAGGGCATCTCTTTGGCATGAGTACGGGTGAACGTACTCAATCATGGCAAGACCGTGCGTTCGGCACGATCGCGTCTCTCATATGCTCCGAAGGCGCCTACACACGCCTCGCCGGCAAGACCGTGGGCGGTGTGTCGCCTTCGCTTATACTGATCGCATCCAACGACACGATCTTCTCGCATCCGCGCATCGGGCGCATGCAACACACCCAAGCCCGCTTTCGCGCAATCGAGGAACGTGCGTATGTAGCGCGCTCGGTCAAAGGGGGCATCTCGAGCATTATCGATCCGTACGGACGCGAGATTGTACACTCGCGCGAGCAACATAGCTCCGGCATACTCAGCGCGACGATCGTGCTCCCACGATAGACATGCCGATCTCCCAAAAATAAAAACCGTCACCAGTTGAGACGTCTGACTTCCCAACATTGGTTTGACAGAGTGATACATCCCATCGACAAGCACCTTACCATCGAGACACCTTACGCTGTGCATACCTAAAAACATTTGCACCGGAATCTCCGAACAAATGCGTCACCCCTTCTTCCAACTACTCCAGTTAACTGGAGTAGTTGGAAGAAGGGGTTTATTCGCTGTGCGCTTCATTATGCTACCCAACTCTATTTGCACATAGTGAGAGAGAAGTGATGACTCCACGCACAACCGCTTACAATTCGCTTCCTGCATGCCATCGCTCCCGACCAAAACCCAACTTCCCTAACTCCCACGCACCGCAAACTACTCACCACGCACCGCAAACCACCCACTCCAACAACGAGCAACTGGCAACCGGCAACGAGAGTTGCTACACTGTTAGCATGAGCGAGTGGAGACGGTATCTTCCAAGCAAGCAGTTCATCGGGGTGGCAACACCGCTTCTGATCGGCTTTGCGGCGACGCTTGCCCTGATCTACATCTCCTATCCCGACCGAGGCACCAGTGCGGCGGGCTTGCCGGAGGATCGCGCGAGCTTGCTTGCGGTTGCCACCGAAGCGCTGATGCGCGAGCAATTCCAAAATATCGACTCCGACGGCGACGGCCTCTACGACTGGGAAGAGGCGCTCTGGGGCACCGACCCCCACAACCCCGACACCTCCGGCGACGGCATGCTAGACGGCGAGGCGGTGCGCCAAGGCCGCGATCCACTGGTACCGGGACCGGACAATTTCTTGTGGCAAACCCGCGGCATTGGCACATCAACACAGCTAAACGAGCTTGCTCTCTCTCCAACCGAAAAGCTGTCGCGTGATTTCTTGGGATCCTATTTACAGATGAAACAAGCCGGGCAGATCACCGAGGAAAATAAACAGCGACTCCTTAGCAACTTATTAGTTTCTACTGCATCAGAGTTGCGCCTTGGGGAGCAACGCTCAGCCGACTCCTTCACGGTTATACGTACAGTCGCCGAGCCCGAGCGCCTCGCCTATTTCAACGCAATGGATGCCGTCTATCTTTCGATGGGAACACCGCATACCGACAATATGCTTCTCATCTATCAGGCGGTCGAAATGTCTCGTTCCGAAGCCTCGGAAGAAATTGCGAGTAATTTGTCACGTTACTCACAGGCCGTCGAAACATTGGAATCAATGCCGGTGCCTCGCGAGGCGCTCGCAGAGCACATCCGGCTCACCAATGCGATAGCTGCATACCGCGATGTCATAAAAGCGCTGAGCGACTCATCCACCGACCCGCTCATCTCACTCCTTGCACTGCACAGTTATGAAAGAGCGGTCGTTGATGTATACGCCGCCTCAAATGCCATGCGCGCCTACTTCGCAAACATTGGGTACATCTCACGCATAGATGCACGCTCGTTTATGGACGAGCCGGCGGACCCCGAAAGCATACCTCACCCAAGTGCGGATACGCTCGAAGAGCCTTTCTAAACTACTTCGAATAGAGACCCCTTGCGCAACGCAAGAAAATGTGCTTACTTTTGGGTAGGAACGGCCGCAACCACGGAGTGTGATCATGCGGAACTTGGGCAAGACGAGCATGGCGATGGTCGCCTTTTTGACCATCGTCACGGGGTGTTCGAACATAAACCCCCATACCGCCGCGATAGGGGTAATTAGCGGCGTCGTCGCCGCCAGCGCTCTCAAGGCGGCACCGACGCACGCCGCAACGAAAGAGGAGCGGAAACTGGCCTACGAGGCGTGCCTCGAAGCCGAGGCAGCAAAAGCGGCCCGAGGAGGCGGACATACCCGCTTTTCTACGGGCAGGTTCCGTGGCGTGATTGACGGGGTGATGCGCCCCGCGCGCGCCATGGTCGGCACCCACACCCCCGAAGGGGTGTGCGCCCGCCAGACGGGATACGAGCCCCCGGAGTAGCGGGAGCGGACGGTGTCGCCCTCGCCCAATGGAGGTGATGACGTTGGGGGTGGTCCGTGTCCGGACCGCCCTTCTTTTTTTTGCTCAAAAATGTGATGTGCGGCTCAGCATTGCTGACGCTATAGCCATGTTGAAAGCAAGCGGATTCAAGTTTCAAAGTTAGCATCTTCGTTTTTATTGTGTTCAGAGCAAAATGTTTACTCCAGTTTACCGATGGCACTACCGCACGACGGTCACGTAATCCCCAGCTTTTCTCCACACCCCATGCACAGGTTCTCCACTCATTGCTATACTTAGAGACGTGGTACGTGGGGGACAATACATACACGCTATCTTGACGCGTTTGTAGCAATGCGTCGTTTGGCTGTTTGCATACTCTGCGCGCCACGCATGCGTATGCCCTCATACTGTAAGAAACTTCTCACTGGTGTACTAGTCGTGCTCTTTATGGTGCCGGCGTCTCTTATGGTGGCTCCGCAAAAAACGGATGCTAGTTTGGATTTTTTTGGCGGCGCCGCTATAGGTATGGCGGCTTGTTTTGCAGGCGATTTTATTGCAGAGGCCATAGGTGCTGCCGTCGACTTTACTGTTGATGCGTTTGGTCTTGGAGGTCTGCTGGATGGCGGCGGGGCAATGGTCCCGGTAGACCCGATTCCCACCGAAATGCGCGAATGTACACTCGATGTCTTGTTTTGGAATTTTGCCAACGAACTGATACGACAGATACTTCGCGATATGACCGCTTGGGTGGAGGGCGGTTTTGAAGGATTTCCGGCATTCCTTACCAATCCAAGAGAATTTTTTGAGGGTGTCGCGCGCTCCTCGCTCGATCGCTTTATCAGCGATAATCTCGCATTTCTCTGTGAGCCATTTCGATTCAATATAGAAATATCTTTGACCGAGACCTTGCGGAGAACACGCCCGGAGCGATATGCCTGTACGCTGGATGACGTATTTGCCAATTACGAAGGTTTTGTACAGGGCAACTTTATGGAAGGAGGGTGGCGCGGCTGGATCCACACAAGTAGAAAGCGCGCAAACAATCCCGCTCACGTGCTGGTCGACACTACACTGCACCTGCCCGGCGTTATCAGTGTAAATACAGATACTTCCTGGGACATACTCACCTGGGGACGTGGTCTGTTCTCTACGCAAGACGAGGAAGGGAATGTCATCACGCCCGGGGCTATTATCGAAGACCAGCTCAACAACCATCTCGACACCGGTCGTGAACGCCTCGTGGTTGCCAAAGAAGTAAATGAGCTTCTTGATGCGCTTCTCACCTTCTTTATCACCGAACTCTTTGATGCGGGTACTAATACCTATAGCGGACTCATCGGTGGGGTAAGTGGCGGTGTTCGCACAGGAAGCTTTGCGGTTGCTCGCACCCTTGAAATGAACGACCCCTCTGCGGCGCAAGAGCGTCTTCTCGCCAGTATCGATGCGCGTATTGCGGCCGCTGAGGAACGCGAAGATGAGGTGTCTGCCGAGGCACTTCGCGCACTACGTGCAGAGGTTGAAGCGGTCGACCCGACCGATCCTGATGCCGCAAGCCAGCTCACAGCTCTTGAGAATGCCCTTCGCTTTACCGGTGTCGCGGAAGCGGCGGTTGCCGCCTCATCAGGTGCGGGCGGGGGTGCAGTGGGCGACATTGGTACGCTCCCGCCATACGACAATCCGGGTATTGCGGAAGAACCTGCGTCCCCATAATCCAGTTTGGTAAACATGTTCGGAACATTATTCACATCACCTTCTATCGTAAAAGCCTCTGTGCTGATCCTTTTTGTGTGCTCTGCTGTGTTGGGCGTAGCACTCGGCGGTATGTTGCCCGGCAATAGTACATCCATCGCCCTTGCGCAAGGATTAGGTGAAACCCCCGGTGATTTCATTGCCGGCATGGAGAGAAATGAAGAAGCGAGTCCTGACTGGGCGGCTGGAGCGATCGCATGGTTGTTCAGTTGGGTGTCTGACTTTGTTTCGGCAATACTGAGCTTTGCCGGGCAACTCTTCGACTGGGTCATCATAGTGACCGTCATACAAATGGGCGATAGTCTCACTGAGGGAGGA
>PWVU01000098.1 GCA_003561715.1 Candidatus Kaiserbacteria bacterium
TACAAACATCGCAAAGCTTTTCGAACCCCGAACGAAAGCAAAGCAGTTTGCTTTCTCCCCGCAACACGTAACGCAAAATCACCCTGTCGGGCGATTTTGCTAACATGTTGCGGGGTCGGGATTCGAACCCGAACCTGGAGGTTATGAGCCTCCCGAGCTACCGTTGCTCTACCCCGCTATGGTATTTTGTCAGCTGACACGGAACACGCCGATGCATATCCGTGATTCGCTTCCAAAAGATTGCATGTGAGAGCGTCAACTCACGATGTTCAAAACAGTACCACGAGGCAATGATACACGCAACCATTCATTGCATAGCTCGATTTCTACTTCTTTACACATAGTAAAACTCCCGAAACACCTCTTCATACAGCCCGATCACGCGACGCGCCTCACGCTGGGTAAGGATGAAGTCGGAACCCTCATGGGCGATCTTGTTGCGTACTTTATGCGCCTCCCACGCGGCATTGAGCGTAAGAAAATCAGACGGCTCGATCGACTTAAGTTTTTCGCCAAGCGAATCCCCGCGGTAGCCCATTTTGGTGACCATTTCGTCGAGAATAATGTCTGCTTCGATAATTGCTTGACGCCATTCACTCGGTCGCTCTGAGTTGACCAACTCAAGTACATGCTCCCATTTGTAATTACGCTCGGTCGAGTCTCCTCCCTGCGGCAGGGCAGACCAGATATCCAACATCTCTTCAGTGCGTACACGATTGAGACGCAAACCGATGATCACGATGCCGGTGATGAGAAGTGCCGAGACGATCAATGAGATGGTGATGAACCAAAATCGAAGACTGGCGAAGAACGAAAAAAATCCCTCCCCGGCTACACGCTCAAGCACACTCTCGCGCACCCATCCCGTAAGTCCATTCTCAAACTCAACCTGCCACCATCGGATATTCCCAAGTGAGAATGGACCGCCGATAAGCGTTCCCATCACACCACGCGACACAACACCACGAATGGCACCACCGGGATCCTGAAAAAGATCAGAATCCGCAACCGTCCGTACCGCGCTTCCGAGTGCCGCGCGCGGTCCAAGAAGCTGATCTGCCCGCGGTGTACGCAATCGCTTGTCATCGACCCACCCATCGGGTGCTGAGAGAAAATCAACTTCCCACCACCGATTCCCTTCATCATCAAATTCGGGACCGTCTATCAGTTCTCCGCGTGAGTCCGCCAACTGGGTACCGAGCACGCGACTATCCCCGGAAGGCGCCTCGTGCACGACCAGATCATCCTCAACACGCACCGGTGTACCCAATGGCGTGCCATCATGAAGCTCACCCGTCGCACGAGCGGATAGCGAGCCAGTGGGATCATTTGGGTCAAACCCAAATCGCTCTTGCAAATTGGTAAGAACACCATTAAGAAGCGCACCCGCAAGGAGTAACGTAAAAATGACCGCAAAGGGGTCGGTCGTCCAATGTCCTTTATCAAGGGGCTTAGGTGCCTCATCCGCCATACCCCACCAGTATACCCGATAGTGCGCTATTTCAGCGCTTCAACTTCCTCTCCGATGTGGAAGAGCAGGTCTTCGCGAGTATGTGCGGCAAGGAATTGTATTCCCATCGGGAGTGCAGACTTAGAGGGCATCGGCACCGAAATACCCGGAATGCCGGCGATATTTGCAGGCACCGTGAATATATCCGCTAAATACATAGAGAGCGGGTCTGCTATCTCGCCAATTTTAAAAGGTGGTGTCGGCGCAGTCGGGGTTGCGATCACATCAACGTTTTTGAATGCATTGGAAAAATCGTCACGTATCATCTCGCGCACTTGCGTCGCTTTACCATAGTACGCATCGTAGTACCCGGCGGACAATACGTACGTGCCCAACAAAGTACGCCGGCGCGGCTCCGGTCCAAACCCTTCCCTGCGCGTACGCACATAATCACCCAACAGATCATCTCCCGCCACCTGAAGTCCGTATTTCACCCCGTCAAAGCGAGACAAGTTCGTGGAAACCTCGGCAGGCATGATGACGTAGTACACCGCAAGCGCATGCTTGATATACGGCAGTGCTATGTCGACGATCTCATGCCCTTCTCGCGCAAGTCCTTCAAGCGTTTTCTCAAATGCTTGTGCAACAGCGGTATCAATACCTTCCGAAACAAAAGCGCGCGGTACACCTACAACAAGGTTTTGCTTCCGCTCATGACTCACGTACGCATTATCGGGAAGCGTCGTACTATCCATCGGGTCATTTCCTTTGATCACCTCAAACAGCGTACGTGCATCGTCGACCGTTTGCGCAAACGGACCGATCACGTCAAGCGACGAGCCCATAGCGATCAATCCGTTGCGAGATACCGAGCCATAGGTTGGCTTCAGTCCCACCACCCCACAAAAGCTTGCCGGCTGGCGAATAGAGCCGCCTGTATCAGAGCCTAATGCCGCGGGCACGAATCCCGCCGCAACCGCCGCCGCCGATCCTCCTGACGAACCACCCGGCACCCGCGTTTCATCATGCGGATTTTTGGTCGGACCATAGGCGGAGTTTTCCGTGGATGAACCCATGGCAAATTCATCGCAGTTCGCTCTTCCGATGAACACCGCACCTGCATCCTGAAGTTTCTGAACCGCCGTTGCGGTATAGGGCGCAACATATCCCTCCAGTATCTTAGACGCCGCACCGACTCGTTTGCCGGATAACAGCATATTGTCTTTTAGCACAATCGGTATACCGGTAAGCGGCGTCGCCTTGCCGTCCGCGCGCATGTTGTCTGCATGTGCGGCTTGCGCCAAGACATCATCATAGACCTCGAGAAACGCGTGTATCGATTCGTCGCGCGCCTCAATCTCGGCAAGCGTCGCCTCGGCAAGCGCAACTGCGGACGTTGTACCTGCGTTGAGCTCTCCCGCTAATTCGGAAAGTGTTTTCATGATTACAAAATCTTTTTTACTTGGAGATACGCGCGGTCTCGACGCGGCGCAGCATCAAGAAGTGCTTCGGTATGCGCGCCACCCTCATTCGTCACCTCATCCTCACGCATAACATTCACCAGAGGATACGTAAGCGTTGCCGGATCGACCGCCTCAAGCGACACTTCATTCAACTCCGATACATAACCAAGAATCGAACCTATCTCACACTGCAATTGCGCGACCTCCTCATCAGTCACGGCAATACGGGCAAGGTCCGCTAACTTGCGTACATCATCTTGGGTAAAGTCTGCACTCATGGTCGACATCCTAGCATGTTTTTTCGGGCAATGCGACACTGCTACCCAAGCATTGCGCGCAATACCTTCTCATCAAGTATCGGTACGTCCAGTTTTTGCGCGTCGGAGTATTTTGAGCCGGGATTCTCTCCTGCCAGTACATAGTCGGTCTTCTTCGAGACCGAACTTGCCACGGCGCCACCCGCATTGCGAATAAGGGCTTTGGCATCTTCACGGGAGAGCGTGGGAAGCGTCCCGGTAATAACGACCGTTTTACCGGCAAGCGCATCGCTCGATACGCGCGCCGCGCCATATTCAATAGTAACGAGCGCGCACAACCGATCAACAAGTTCAATATTCTCAGGCAGCGCAAACCAGTCCAATATGGCACTGGCAACCTTTTCTCCAATACCATATATAGCCGTCAGCGTGTCGGGTGTCGCATGCGCCAGGGCTTCGATTGTTTCAAATCGCTCAGCAAGGAGATGTGCGGTCTCCTCTCCCACCCCATCAATCGACAGCGCCATCAAGAATCGCGCAAACGGCACACGCTCTTTCGCTCGTGCTATCGCTTGTACTAGATTAGTGATCGCTTTATCCTTAAATCCCTCGAGTCCTTCAAGATCCGCTGGCGTAAGCGTGAATATGTCCGGCAACGTTCGTATCTTCCCTTCGGCAAGCAATTGATCGATGATACGCGGTCCCAGTCCATCAATATTAAGCACCTGCTTGGACACCGCAAAATGAAGGGTGCGCCGATGGATCGCCGGCGCACTGCGATCCTTGCAACGCCATGCCGCCTCACCCGGAATACGCTCGATGCGTCCGTCTCCGCCGCACTCAGGGATCTTTTTGGGCATGCGAAACGGCTTCTCATGCCCGGAGCGCAACTCCGTCACCACCGATACGATCTCGGGGATCACATCACCCGCCTTTTGCAACACCACCGTGTCACCCACTCGCACGTCAAGTCGCTTGACCTGATCTTCATTGTGGAGTGTCGCGCGTGAGACCGTGGAGCCGGCGACCGAAACCGGCGTCAGATGTGCAACCGGCGTCACCACGCCGGTGCGACCCACTTGAAACGCAATGTCTTCCACCTTCGTCGTGACCCGCTCGGCGGGAAATTTGAATGCGATCGCAAAGCGCGGCGCTTTGGCGGTAAAGCCAAGCGCTTCTTGATACCGTCGCTCATTTATTTTAACTACTATCCCGTCAATATCGACCGGCAACGCATGGCGCTGCCCGAGCCACTCACCGTAAAAGTCACATACCGCCTCCAGCGTTGTGCACACTCGATTGTGCGGATTAACCTTAAAACCCAAGCGCGCAAGTAGCTCAAGCTCTTCTTCTTGTGTGGCGGGCATTGGAAGACCCTCCAAGCGCTCGAGGTCATATATAAACGTATCGAGTTTGCGGGAGGCGACGATCTTCGGATCGAGCTGACGCAAGGACCCGGCAGCGGCATTGCGCGAATTGGCAAATAATGGCTCATCGTTCTCTCGCCGCTCTTCATTGATACGCTCGAACTCTTTGTGCGACAGCCACGCTTCGCCGCCCACAATACAATCCACCTCTTCGGTGAGCACCAAGGGAATGCTTGCGATCGTACGCAGATTTTGCGTAATATTCTCACCGATCACGCCATCTCCCCGCGTTGCGCCCTGCACCAACAAGCCTTTTTTATACGTGAGAATTATCTTGAGGCCGTCGATCTTATGCTCGGCAACATAGGTGAACGCCTGCGGATCAAGATCGCTCTCTTTCGCAAGATATCGTTGTGCACGCTCGCTCCATGCATATAATTCTTCTGTAGAAAAGACATTGTCGAATGACCACTGCGCCACCACATGACGCACTTTTTCAAATTTTTCAAGCGGCGTCCCGCCTACACGCTGGGTTGGGCTGTGCGGGTCGGCAAGCTCGGGATACCGCGCCTCAAGCTCGATCAATTCATGCAACAAGGAATCGTACGCTTCGTCCGAAATGGTGGGTGCATCAAGCACGTGGTAGCGATGACTGTGCTCGCCGACAAGCGCGCGCAGCTTCGCTACGCGCGCTCGCATCTCGCTTACACCTCTGCGTTTCGCCATAGCACTCATACGACTATTCTGCCACAACTATGACTTTGGTTCATTCAAATACCTATCTGGCTTTGCAATTTTACTTCCTCATACCCTCTTTCAACACTTGCACCACTGCCGGGACAAGATGGCGGGACGCCTCGATCATAAGCCCGCGCGATAATAGATGTAGGGGTATACTCGACTGTCGCGCACCCTCCTCCAGGGAAAAATATATACTGGACTCCCAAAATAGCACTGTTTATAGGATTCCCTGCACACTCTATCACATCAGGTCCACCATTGTATCTATCAATACGTGCAAATACAGCACACTCGAAAGCGCTCTCGGCATAGTACTGTGCTTTTTGCGAATTTGCTCCAATAGTTATAAGTTGATACTGACGAATGCCTACTGCTCCAATCGCCAACACTAACCCCGAAAGCGCCAAGATAACAAGAATGGCGTAGAGTGTCACAAATCCTCCAAACCTATCTCGTTGTTTTAGGTGAACTTGATGAAGCTGAATCATGTTAGGGTGTCGTATGATATTGTTTAAGATCGTAGAAATATCGGAATAATTCGATAGAGCGTGAGCCGCCGGCTTCATCGATCCACTGAACCTCAACTCGGACCTCAACTTCATATGGAGCAGTTGGAGAAACTCCTCGGTTCACTTCAACAGTACGCACGTAGGGAGAAAGCGGCATTGTAGTGCTGTACACATATCTCATAGCGGATGAATCAAACCGTAATGGTGGACACGTTTCAATAAGACATGGTTGGATATGACTTCCACTTGGTGACTCATTTACAATGTCTATATAACAACCTCTGCTCCCCGCTGTGTCGCAACGGGTTTCAAAAAAATCAAATAATGAAGTATTCGCTCGAATATCTTCGTTATGGACATTGGCGATATACTGCATTGCTTCTTGCGCCAAATAAAACGCAACGACTCTCTCTCGTGAAAAGAAAGACATGGTAAGACCAACGCGCGCAAGCGACATGAACGCAACCATAACAAGCATGAGCAAGGTTATGGCAACCAAGGTTTCCACCAAGGTAAAACCTCTGATTGTATACTGAAGCTTACTTGTCATTATGTGATGCGCACTTAGTCTGAAAACCGCTATTCTAATCCTTATATTTCATTCACCTCCAATTCAAACATCACCTGTCCCCCAGGCACTGATCCGGGACCAACAAATGCCGCGCAAGGAATGATAAAGCTTTGGTGAGTTTCACGCTGTATCCGATTAAACGTATTCCCACATCCGGTCCAGCAGCTTAGGGAAGCAAGAACCGTCAGCGGGGGGTTATCATACATCGGTGACGGAAAACCTCCCCCTTCCCTGTACCAAAACGCATGAAATGCTGCCGCGTATCTTGCTGGCTCTGAAAGAGTCACCCCTTCAGCAACGAGTGTTACGGGGCCGAGGTTGACGTTGTCCGGTATGTTATCGGTGATCTTTGCACCGGACACGGTTGCAGGATTGAACAGGCGATTGAACGATTCGTCGTATACTTCAATGTATCCACGCTCATGTATCTGCGAGCCAGATCCTTGTCCCTGGCAGGGGTCAGATGGATTACCACTGGCAGGGGGGCCGGTGCAGTGATTATCCCAGCCGACTACATACACATCATACGTCCCAGGAGGTATCACCCCACCCCTGGACGCACCGGTGTCGGGCACGGTGCCGGTAAGATCATAGTATTCGCACGTTGCTGACGTACAAGTAATGCCGGGAATTGGTGCTTTTGCCGCACTTCTGGGCACACGCCATGCAACACGATTTCCACCCTGCTCTGCCGATGCGAGATAATTACCTTCTGCACCACTCACAACTGAGCGCCCCTGCTCAAAATTCAATACATACACTCCGGGACCCGAGGTAAAAGGGCAGATTATATTTGAGCCGTCATACAATCCACTTGGCGCAGGCATGGCTGCCAAATTTCCACTTGGAGTCACATCAAGTCGCTGAGCGATTGCAGTTTGCAACACTAGCCTGGTACTACCTGAAGGGTCGGTCGTATCACCCACCTCACCGACTACGCGAATCAGTAGATTTCCGGAGCCACTACCGAATACAGATGTCTGAAACGACAATTCTACAATATCAACATCATCGGCTGTCATCGTTTGAAACGATCCACCATTAACACTACGCTCAATGCGCCCTCTTCCATCTAACCCAACTCCTCTTCGGTATTGTACTGACGTATTTACACCCCCTACAATATAATCGAAGCTCACACTTTGGCCTGTTGTAGTGAATGAGCTTCCCGCTTTTCTCATCTCGCGCGACATACTCTCCACCGCGACATTGAGATTATTGGTCGCAACTACCACGGTCCGATTCTTCAAATTGACGCCGAGCATGGTAATGAGCGCCCCGGCGGCAACCGTCATCACGATGGTAAATATCGCAACGGCAACAAGCAGTTCAATCAGTGAGAATCCCCCGGGGGTTTTGTGTTTCGGTTTAAACGACATGTCGCTTTACACTATTCAAGACCATCATATCAACATACCGCGGCTAGCCCAACCTATATTGTACACAGTACACCCACATACTACTCGATACGTACCGAAAATGACTGTTGTACCCGTGCACCGGTTGGACACTGTCCCGAGGTCGCATTCCCTCGATCATATCCATCTGCGTGAATACGATCCGGTGCGATCGTCAGCCGCGCACATCCACCACCCTCAAAAAAGAGAGTCTGTATGTTTGTCTCGCGACTATCGACCGTATTGCCGCCACACAAAATATACTGTCGCGCGCCCGCCTGTCTGTCAGCGATAACCGCATAGGTACCGCACTCAATTGCACTTTCAGCGTAGTACTGGGCACGCTGAGAAAAAGTACCGGTGGTACTGATACGAGATTCAATACCGCCCACAACACCAAGCGATGTTGCGATCGTTACCATCGCCACCACCACTGCGGTGGCATAGAGGGTGACGAAACCTCGTTGGGTATTTTGGGGCTGTTTTTTGTGAGTGAATACCAACATAGTATGGGTGACATTTATAGCAACGCCCCAATTGCGAGCACGTGTCGGTACAGCTCAATCTCCTGAATCTGCCCCGTATCATCCGTCCACCAGACGCGGACACGGATGCGAACATCATGTGTCGCAAGTGGATCACGATAGGTGTAGACGGCACGACGGTAGATTGATGTGCCTGAGCCTGTATGTCTGTAGTTTGCACCACTCCTGCGCAAAAGTGGGTTACTGGTATTATTTCCGTTGGATGTGACCGAGCTGTTTAAATTGTTTGAGTTTGTGGCCACCCTACAACCGAAACTCGAAGAGCATCTGCTAACAAACGTATTGATGTTATTAGTATTTCCATTTTGAATATCTCGCTGATGCATATTTACCACATACTGCATCGCATCATGGGCAAGATACAACGCAACCATGCGCTCTTTTGAGGTAATTGATTGCGAAATACCGAGATAGGCCAGCGACATAAGGGCAACCATTACAAGCATGAGCACCGAGACGGCAACAAGTGTCTCGACAAGCGTGAACCCCTTGAGCCTCATGTGTTTCTTTGAATACCTCAGCAATCTCATACCGTATGATTATAAACACGCATCACTCCCGCACCATGGGTAACAACGTGGTGCCTGTAAGTGAAATAGCGCTATTTTGTGACACGCTCGTTTGCGCATATATCTCAGAAACTCCAGCGGGAGCACCTGAATCACCTACGTGTGCTGAGATGGTTATACGTACACGCTCAACATCGCCGGTAAAGCGCTGAAATCCCAATGAATTCACGTGCACATCGCGCGACGTAATACGCACCCAGGTACCTCCATCCACCTGTCGCTCTATACGATCTTGATGCAATCGAAATGATACGTCCTGACCCACTCCGTGGGTTGTGAAGCTTATCTGTGATCCGGAAACAAGATAACCGCTGTCGTCAGCAAGTTCCATTGCACGCACCATTGTTTCGAGCGCGACATTGAGATTATTGGTTGCAATGACGGTCACGCGATTTTTAAGATTCGCATCCAACAATGAAATAAGCGCGCCACTGGCTATGGTCATCACAAGGGTGAATATCGCAACTGAAATAAGTAGCTCAAGAAGCGAAAAACCACAACGGCTACTTACTCCTCGTGCCATTCTTGTAAAAAAAGATTGTAGCCTGTGCAACATTATCAAATAATAATAGCAAGGGGGTGCTGTGAGCGAAACAAAGCTTTTCACAATCTGCACTGAAATTATGTACCGCTGAGCATAAGTGAGGCTGCAGGCATTACTGTCGCACCTGCATCAACCCGGTCTCGGCAACCTCGATCTCAACACTTGCCCCTCGGTAGGTGAGTTCAATGCTAGCCCTGTCACCACGTCGGCAGGGACCGGGACGATGAGCAAGGATTAATGCATCGAGTGAAGGGCGTTTGAAGATAATGTCTATTTCTCTGAGCTGCCCCGAAGATATGTTGCCAACAGATGGTACTGCATCGCATACAGGTCCTCCGCCGGAACCCGTGCCGGAACTTGCACAACGTTGCGATGATGACCCATGTCCAACACAAAAATCGCTTATCCTAAACCCTGCCGGTAGTTCCAAGCGTGATATTTCATTTTTTGCAACAGCCGGAGCTTCAGAATATTGGTACCCCGCTCCTTCTTGAATTACAAAAAGAATGAGGGTGGTTCTATCATCTGAAGATATGTGCACACCATAATTCGCGCTAAAATCGATCACACCCGGATTGCGCACACCCGATCCGTATACCTGGGCTTCACGGATGAATTGAGCGATCTCTTCTGCGGCATTTCGCAACTGTGTCTGGTCGTCGGAGGAAGGGCGCACCAATAATAGCGTTGCGGTAAGGATGGTAAATATGGCAATCACCACCAACAGTTCAATCAGTGTAAAGCCTCGCTCTTTACGGATCATTCCACCCTGAACACAACGTTTGGATAAGTTCTGAAAGAGAGAGCGTACCATGAAGTTTTTTTTAATTATGTACAAACAACTACTCACCACATCCGGCTAGCGAAGAAAAGAATGACCGTCTCAAGTGTCCAGCCGGTTACAAAGACAAGCGCGGTACCAATGATGAGGAACGGACCAAACGGTATCTCGCTTTTCATAGTAAGGTGTGACGCGGTATCCGACAAGTCGGTTGCCAACACAGCGTCAAGCGGCATATCGCGCTCATCAGTGAGCTTTTCACGCCCGACGCGCATACGCTGTACCGCCATCAACAAGAGCGCAACAGCCGCCCCGATCCAAAAGGCGAATATAACCGCCGACACTCCCGCGTACATACCGAGCATCCAGCCTATCCCCCACGCAAGTTTGCCGTCGCCCAAACCGATCCACTCCCCTTTCGAATAGAGCCAAAGTGCAAAAAAAGGTGCGAACAACGCCGGTCCCGCCAACACATGGAGTAGTGACGGCATGGACAAGGTCATCGTCGCAGTATCGATAAAAAGCAGAGGTGTGGTAAGCGCGATAAAGGTGAATACCAGCTCGTCTGGGATGATGAGATGCTTCAGATCGTAGAGCGTGATGATGATCAGTACACATGCAATGACGAGATACAGTACCAAGAGCGCCATATCGAGTAGCGCAAGCGTGGGCATAAGGACCGCAAAGACGCCGGCAAAAACGACGCCGGTCAAAAGCTCTACAGCAGGATACTGAAGCGAGAGCGAGCCATTACACGCCTTGCATCGTCCACGTTGAATGATGTATGAGACAAGCGGAATCAATTCAAGCGCACCCAGTATACGGGAACAATGCGGACAAGACGAGCGACCGATTACAAACGACCGGGTGCCCCATCGCGTCGCCACCACATTAAGAAAACTGCCAACCACCGCGCCAAGGAGAAAGAGGTAGGAGGTGATGAGGAAAAACATAGTTGGTGAGTAGTTGGTGGTGAGTAGTGGGTAGACAGACGCGATGTTTTAGGGGTTAGGGGTTAGAAAAAGTATGTATAAGGTATCAAGTATGAGGCGAAACAGGATGACGAAGGGCTGTTGCGAGTCGGGTATCGCCGATGGTGGTTTTAGTTGCCGAGATCACCGTCCGACACAGTATACCGTCGCCCCACTACAGGCACTTGAAGCACCGATACCGGGAATACTGGAAATAGCGTTGGTCGGTTTACTACTCGCCAGTTCAAGATCTGCACGAATAAAATAGCGTCCGCCTGAGGTTTGATAAGTGTATGCAGCACCAAGTGGGTCAGTCGGGAGCACCGAGATAAAGTCGGGCACGAGGTCATTGAGCGATGCCGGATACCCACCATTTGCATCACGATACAACGCCATATTTAGAGAAAGTTGTTGGAGGTCGCTGATGCGTGCGGCATCGCGTGCGCGTTCGCGGGATCCGCTAAATGACGCGATGACTATGCTGGCAAGTATGCCAATAATCGCAACAACAACCAACACTTCCATCAAAGTAAAGCCTGATACCATCATTCTTCCAGACGCCTGCGACGTGTTTGAAGTTCTGAATAGCATACGCATGTTGTAGTTAGAGTATCAAGGTCGGCGAGCCACGTAATGAAATTGAGAAATCTTTGTAAGCGCTATTCGATATAGGGGCGCACAAAAGCATTTTCTCACTTGATCATTCTATCGCGACTTACAAAAAAGGCGAAAGGGTATTATGAACATGTGATGTATGTATTACGAAGGCGGCACAAGCTCTTTCTGGTAACACAAAACCGGCTGAGCCGGTTTTTGTGGTGTATAACTACAGTTAATACAAGGCTAGCATGATGCGGCAGTATCGGATGTCGCACTTGTCGTAAACCGAACGCCGTTTTGGTTGATATGCGCATGACAACCAAGTCCGGTATTTATCGGTGAAGCACGTACCGAAAATGAACCTGATCCGTTCGGGCCGCAACTAACGGATCCCGACACAGTTGTTGGCGCGGCCATTTGAGAACCCGCACCAGGCATGGTCAATGTTGTCGATGTCTCGCATTGGTTCAGGAATGCAGCTTGTGACGAACGGGCTTCCGCCTTGAAAGTTGCCAACTGCGCCCTCTGCCGCGCACCACCGATCGACGCAAGCACCACGCTCGCCAAGATACCGATAATGGCGATCACCACGAGAAGCTCGATGAGGGTGAAACCGCGCGCACGTGAGATACTGAGAGTGTTATTAAATCGCATAACAATATATTAATCACTTAATTTTATAATCGCGCTTTGTATGACTACTCTCCAAGAAGTAGGCTTGCATTTAGTATATCGCAACTGCTCGCGTATGCGAGCGTGGTGTGTGGATAACAAAACAAAACACATCATATAAAACGATGCGTTTTGTTAATTTTGGACTTCAAAGACTCAATCAATTACGGACATAAAGTAGAGCCGCCCGCGGTTGTGGTGAATGTCACCCCGTTTTGAGTAATATTTGCAAAGCATTGTGGAGTAAATCGAGACGATGCCACAGCAGTAAAAGTCCCTGCTCCAGTTATGCCACACGCACTTGCGCCCGATGCTATTGTTGGGGCGTTCATCTGAGAGCCAATTGGAGGCATAGCTGGTGGCTGTGTGGTTTCGCACGAATTCAATATAAATGCCTGAGCTGAACGAGCTTCTGCTTTGAACGTTGCCATCTGTGCACGCTGACGAGCACCCCCGATCGATGCAAGCACAACGCTTGCAAGAATACCAATAATAGCGATCACCACAAGAAGCTCGATGAGGGTGAAACCGCGGTCACGCGAAGCGTGAAGAGTGTTATGTAAACGCATAACGATGAGTTAATTACTTAGTTTGATAATCGCGCTTTGTATTACTACTTGTATGACTACTCTCCAAGAAGTAGGTATGCATTCAGTATATCGCGACTGCGCTGGTGTGCGAGCGGGGTGTGTGGATAACAAGGTTAGGCGATAGGCTTTAGGATCTAGGCGTTAGCACAACAAGCGCCACCAAAGTTGGCGAATGTTAGTAAAGCGGCAAAGCCGCTTTACAGCTAATTCCTAAAGCCTAGTGCACCTGCATACTAGAGCATGTTCTGAAAGCGCCAGATACGAGGCGACGAGGAGCGAAAACCTGAGGCGTATTGAACATACGGTGAAGGTTTGAGCGACGAAGGCAACAAAGTAGGTGGTGTTTTCAGGCGTGCTCTACTGAATCGACATTGTGATATTAAAGATCGGAATAAGAACCGACGCCAAGAGGAGTCCGACGCCAACGCCAAGGAACACGATCATGGCTGGCTCAATAAGGCTGATGAGTGAGTCGACCGCGGTCTCCACTTCCCTGCGGTAAAAGCGCGCCAGCGTATCAAGAATACTCCCAAGCTCACCGGTTTCCTCTCCCACCTTGATCATCTGCACCATCACGCGCGGGATTTCATTGGGATATTGGGCGAGTGGCGCCGAGAGACTCGACCCATTTTTTACTTCTTGCAATGCATACAAGAGCGCTTCTTTGTAGACATCATTTCCCACAACAGCGCTCGTTATTTCGAGCGTGCGCACCATAGAGATGCCACTGGTAAGCATGGTGCTGAAATTGTCGGCAATGCGAGAGAGATACAGTTTTTGGTAGAGATTACCAACACCGGGAACACGTAGTTTGAATGCGTCTACATGATAGTGCCCCGACTCTGTTTGATGCCATTTCCAAAATACAAAGCCAAGCACACCAAACAGTACCAACACGATCCAGCCATAGTTTGCTACTACGTCAGAGAGTCCGAGTACGACCTTGGTATAAATGGGCGGATCAACACCCGCATCTTTCATGATATCACCCAGGCGCGGAATAACGATCGCAAGCATGATCCACATCACGCCACAGAATGTCAGAATAACGAATGCGGGATATATCAACGCACCGCGCGCCTTACTCGTCACCTCATACGAGCGCTCCAGATAATCTGCAAGGTATTGAAATGTTGAATCAAGCTTACCCGTTTCCTCACCGGTACGCACCATATTAATGTAAAAGTCTGAAAACACTTTAGGATGCTTGCTCAATGCCTGCGATATAGAGGAGCCACCTTGGAGATCATCTGCAACCTGAGTCAGCACGCGCTGGAGCGCAGGGTTGTCGGACTCCTCTCCGAGAAGCCTGAAAATACGAAGCGCCGACACTTGCGCCTCAAAAAGGGTAGAGATCTGTCGTGAGAGGATTACTATATCACGACCCGATACACGCTCCAGAATTGAGAGATTCATTTCCCAAATAGGCTTCTGATCAGCAGAACGAATATTCGTGATGATGAACCCTCGTGATTGTAAGCTGGTAACAGCGGCATCTTGAGAGGACGCATCAATCTCGCCTTCAAGTTTGTGTCCATTCTTATCTATGACCGAGTAGTGAAAGAGCATGACGTCTTATGTTAGTACATAGATTGTAGCGCACTATGGGCTAAAGGCGCGAGCGAGAAATACACAGGTTGGTTAGGGTGTTGGAAAAATTAGGGTGTTAGGGTGTTAGGGTGTTAGTAGGCGTCGCATGCGACGCCTTGAGAGCGCGGGCTAAAGCCCGCGCTCTCTAAATGTCCTAACCTTCCTAAGTTCCTAACTCCCTACAAAAGTCGTTCAAGCTCCTTCGGATTGATCGCCGTATGGAATGCCGCCTCAACCGTGATCTCACCTCGGCGCACAAGTTCGGAAAGTGATTGATTCATGCTGATCATGCCTTCCTCGGAACGTGTTTCGATCACGGTATTTATTTCGTGGGTTCGCTTTTCTCGAATCAAATTTGATACAGCCTTGTTGTTAATAAGAAGTTCATACGCCGGAACTTGTCCACCCGAAATTGATGGCACAAGACGCTGAGAAAAGATACCGGTCAAGCTTGCCGAGAGCTGCATGCGAATCTGGTCCTGCTGGTTGGGTGGGAATGAATCAATAATACGGTCAATAGTCTGTGCCGCATTGTTGGTGTGCAGGGTCGAGAATACCAAGTGCCCGGTCTCCGCTGCCGTTACACCCGCGGCGATCGTGTCGGCGCCGCGCATCTCACCCACCATAATGACATTAACATCTTGACGAAGTGCCGACTGAAGTGCGGCTTTGAAATTCTTGGTGTCCATACGCGCTTCGCGTTGCATGATCATTGACTGCTTGGGTCTGAACACATACTCGACCGGGTCTTCGATCGTGACGATGCGCTCAGAACGCTCAGTATTGATTGATTCTACGAGTGCGGCGAGCGTTGTCGACTTGCCTTGACCAACGGGACCCACCACCAAGAAAAAACCTTGCCTGTGATTGGCGAAGTCCTCAATGATCGGCGGTAAGCGCAACTCCTCGATTGTCTTTATTTCATTCGGAATATGTCGTAGTGCGACCGAGATCTGACCCTGCGCAAACGAGAGGTTGCCGCGGAAACGTGTCTCACCTTTGTAACTGTATGAGAAATCCATTTCCTGCACCAAGAAAAAATGCTCCATTTGGGTCTGATTCAGCATTACCTTGATGATACCGCCGATGTCTTCGGTGGTTAGCGGCTTGTACTTAGTGAGAGGAATCAGTGTACCGACAGAACGAACAATAGGCAGATACCCCGGGGCAAAATGTACATCTGAAGCCCCCTCCACTATACCTTCTTCAATTACCCCAAAAAGCAATTCGCTTTTATCAGGAGCTGATTCAATACTCCGGCGCGCTTCTTCAAGTTGAATGTGGGTATTCTCCATACTAAATACTGGTGACCAGAAATAAAACTATAACTAACCTAGAGTATATGTCAGCTTTGTTTTTTTTCATAGAGACCCATACACATATCGATCACTTCGGAAGGTATGGCATTCGCTTTGATGATGTACCCTATGACCCCTCGCTCTTGGGCACTATTGAAATCGCTGTCTTGTCCTTGATTTGAAAGCACGATAACGGGTGGTACCCTCGAAAGACCGAGCGCTTTAAGCGCATCGATAAATTCAAAGCCTCCCATTTCCGGCATGACAACGTCGGTAACCAACAGATCAGGCGATGCCCCTTCTTTAAGTGCCTGCAGTGCTTTTTGAGGAGTATTGAACGCATTCACTTTTGCACCACGCTCTTTGAATTTAACCGCATACATATCCAGCAAGAAATCATCATCATCAACAAGCATGATGGTAAGTGGACGAGTTGACTGAGGTGCTAATTCTGCCATGCAGATAGTATACCACGGTTAGAATATCAAGAACGCATTATTCGAGTCTAGAAAGACGTTGTATGCAAATCATCTCCGCGCGCACATCAAAGCATCGTTCCTAAAGCCTCAGATACAGACAGATCCGAGGTGAGGCATGATTGAAGAGAATAACGGGAACTTCATCAGAGAACAATTATCTGAGGTAGCATTCAACATGTGGTGACGTGAAAAACAAAGCTTCGCAAGACTCGGTAAAGACTCATGTGGATTCTTTCGAGAAAAAGATCCTCTGAGGGGAACGTTTCTGAGGCAACTAAGCAACATGATGGGCGCTCGTCGGGTGGAATTACCAAACAAACGCTAACTGAGTTCTTGTTCAAGAGAATGCTTAGCTGCGTCAGATGCTTCCTCAGTCGATGATTCCGGTGCAGGTTCCGCAGATGCCGGAGGTTCTTCCGTACCACTCTGTTCTTCAAGGTCGAACGCGCCTCCGAGTGTATTGATCTCTTCAAAGGGAATTTCTTTATTGAATGCCTTGACGATACCCGCTTCACGCATGGTAAGCATACCCTTTTTGCGAGCAATATCATACAACTTGTTTTCATCAGCATCGTTGAGAATGGCATCTTCAAATTCGCGATCGATCTCGACCATCTCGTGCACCGCCGTACGCCCTCTCGTGCCGCTCGGACAATCTCCACTGGGCTGAATGCCCCAAATATATTCCTGATCCAATGGCAAATTCTTTTTGTATTCTTCAGGCAGATCCGCGAACTGTTCGTCGATCATCTTTTTGACATTCCCGACAACCGGCACCTTGCGACCGGTATCATCACACAAACGTCGCACCAGACGTTGACCAACCAATAGCTCCAACGTCGGCGCAATGAGGAACGGATCGACGCCCATGTCGACTAGGCGCGGTACCGCACCAAGCGCCGTATTCGTATGCAGAGTTGAAAGCACCAAGTGACCGGTAAGCGCCGCCTGCACCGCCAACTGCGCCGTCTCTTTGTCACGTATCTCACCTACCATGATAATGTCGGGGTCCTGACGCAAGATAGAGCGAAGACCGGAAGCAAACGTATAGCCAATATCAGCGCGTACCTGCGATTGACTCACCCCTTTGATATTGTACTCAACCGGATCTTCGAGCGAGAGCACATTCTTGCCATCCGTATCGACTGCCGAAAGCATTGAATAGAGCGAGGTGGATTTACCGCTACCGGTGGGACCGGTAACCAAGATCATGCCGTACGGTTTCTCGATCGCACGCTTTACCATCTCGAGATGTTGCGAATTCAAACCAAGCTGATCGAGAGTACTGATACCTTTTTCGCTGTCGAGAATACGCATTACCACCTTTTCACCAAATTGTGTTGGAAATGTCGAGACACGAAAATCAACTTTGCGCCCTTCTATCGTCGCTGAAAAACGGCCGTCTTGCGGTTTGCGTCGTTCATCGAGTTTAAGTGCCGACAGAATCTTGATGCGCGATACAACTGCCCGATGTACTTTTGCAGGCAAAATGATGCTCGTATGCAGCACACCATCCACACGAAATCGTACACGAACCTGGTCACCACTGTTCTCGATATGGATGTCGGATGCACGACCCTCAACCGCGTTACGGATCATGGTTGCCACGATCTTGGTAACCGGTGCATCGTCTTTGGGAATATCTGCTTCACCGTCGTCATCTTTTTTCGCAGTTACCTCGCCTGCTTTAGTTAAATTTACGGTTTCTCTTGTTTCCTCATCAGCGTCATTTATCGATGCGACCGCGCGATTTACTTCACCTCCAATACCATGATACATCGCAATCACTCGATCGAAATCGCTCTGCGAGATGAGGAATGCCTTGAACGGCATCCCTGCTTTTGCAGATATGAAGTTAAGCGCATCAAGCGCTTCAATATTGTCCGGGTCCAATAGACCAACCTCAAGCGCACCCTCATATACACCCAGCGGAACGACCCGATAATGTTGCGCCGATTCCTCAGGTATCAACTTCAGAGTTTCAAATGGAATGTCAAATTCCTCAGATAATTTTTTCGAGGGCAAACCAAAATACTCACCCTGAGCGGCAAGAATCGTATCCTCACTGATACCGCGCTCAGTAAGGATCCGCATCACCGACTCATCACGATTAGCCGCCTCTGCTTCTATATCGGCTACCTCTTCTTCGCGAATGAGTCCGCGCTCAATGAGTAGTGGAAAAATATTCACGGTACGCTCTTGAAATAACCCCTCCCCTGGAAAACACCGGACCCTGCAGTGCGGCTTCCCCACATGACACACCACGAGGTTCCCGCACGATCTAACCTACAGCTTCGACCTTGCACCGATACTAGAAGGGAGCAAAAGGATTCTCTCGCCCACGCGCGCGATCAGGGATGACTCGCGTGTAATCGCGTAACGAGAGAAAGGCTTCGGACGTGTAGATCGAGTCATCGAGGGTTATCGTACGCAGCTTTGCAAGCTCTTGAATTAACTCACGCTCAATTTGCTCACTGCGCGTTATCTGGTCCTGCGTTTCTTGACGCAAATTCACCTGGGCAAGTCCTTGCGTAAGGTCGAGGCTCGGCAGTACCCATACTGCTATGAGCGCGAGTAACCCGGCACTCGTGAGTGCCAATAAGACGAGGGTGCGTTGTTCGTGTGATCTCATACTCATTCAAACTATCAATAAGTGCTTCAAATTCTCTTATTACCGCAACCAGTAGGTTCGCATGGCGACCTGATACGTGTGCTGAAGATTACGACCGGCACCTACTGCCTCTTCATCTCTTGATAAATCAAAAGATACTACATCGATGAGACGCAAACTTTGTTCAATGTCACGCAGAAATAGAATGAAATCTTCATATGACCCACGCGCCGCCAGCGAAAGACTCAGCGTTGCATACACCCCCTCTTCAGCACCACCTTCAGATACTGAATTGGAGGCAGGGCTGGGTGCCGCAACAGTTTCTAAACTAAAACTACTTGCCGCGATATTGTTTTTTCGCGCCAGGTTGTCCACGTCCAGTATGAGACGTACACTATCAATAGTATCAGGCAAAAACTTCTCCAAGCGATCCAGGTCATCCGGATCCATTAAATTGAATTTTGATCGAAGATTATTTCTGACTTCCTGTAAGTCACCGGCACGAGTGAGCGCTTCATCCAAGCGTTGGTTACGATCTTCCAATTCTTGTACAATCTGCCACTGCGGTTCGGTCACTCCAAAGAACAAACCTATTGCTCCCGCTATAAGTACCGCACCGATAATGATAGAATTTCTCATACTGATTACGCATTAGCCCTCCATCTCTTCTATTTCTCCAGATTCTTCAGTCTGGGTTATGTCCTGCTCAGGCACAATGATTTCCGGTACCGGCAGGTCAATGTCAGACATTTCATCAAAGTCACCTGCAGAAACTCTATTCACGTAGAGAAGGTGCTGCCGATTAATTGATGACCGCACGTTGAACGTGACTGTATCTTCTTCAGTTACGTCAAGATCTGAGAACACGGGTTCCAAAATATGACGATTCCCTCCGAACACATCGGACTGAAGAGCCACCACGTCAAAATCACGAGCTTCTCCCTGCATGGTGAGTTGCACCTGCCCTTCCGAGGTTTGTAACAACGTCATCTCCCCAAACTGTATGTCCTGGTAAGTAGCCTGTTCCAAAAGGGGGAAAATACCGGACATAGATATATGATTGTTCAACAGTTGATCCGCGGTTTTCAGTCTCGTGTCCAGTCGTTCAAGGATACGAATAAGTGCCGGCTGGAAAGCCTCACGTGCCTCTTGTAGTTGTACCGCCTTGTCTTCAATACGCGATTCAAGCGTTAATCTATAGACGTAGACGCCTCCCGCGGATGCGGCGGCTAGAA
>PWVU01000054.1 GCA_003561715.1 Candidatus Kaiserbacteria bacterium
GTGAACAAGAGCGAGATGGAACATCTTTCAGAGCGGATCAAAGCGGACGAGGAGCGCATGGATAAACTTGTTTCAACTTATTTGGACGGTGATGTACCAAAGGAACTGTATCTGAAAAAGAAAGACGCGCTCATGCGCTCCCTCGCCGCTTCGCGCGGAAGTATGAAAGATGTTGCAGGCGGAAGAAATAATCGGAACGAACCCCTGCGAGAGTGGATTTTGGATTTGAAACAAGCCAACATTTTGGCTTCGTCCGATGAATTACCCAAACTGAAGCAGTTTGTTTTGAAAATCGGAACGAACCCCACGTTGGACGACAAATCCCCATGCTTTTCGGTTGCAACCCCTTTCCAATTCGTCGCTACGCGACGGGGTTTTCTGCCTGCCTGTGTTTCCGCCGCGCCTACGGCGCGGCTCACTTCCGTCCTTTCGGAACAAGAAGTTTCAATCTGCGGAGGGGACAGGACTCGAACCTGCAAGCCCGTGAGGGCGACGGTTTTCAAGACCGCTGGAATACCATTCTCCGCACCCCTCCGTGATTTTGCTTCTCAGTCCGACGCTACTGTATCATTAAGCCAGCTTTTTTTGAAATAGTGTTCGGTTGCGTGGCAATTGGGACACAGTAACTCAAGATTCTTCAACGTGTTGTTTTTAGGATCTCGATCCTTGTGATGAACCTGTAAAATTTGAAATACTGGATATCCACATCGCTCACATTTCTTCCCTCGCTTTTCAAATAACCGAACCTTAATTGTACGCTGGTCTTTTACTCTATCGAGCAGCCTGCTTTTGTCGTAGACAGTTCCTGCGCGGTTGGTATTTGCGCAAGCGCGACTGCATGTCTTCTTGTGTGCATGTGCTTGGATCGCCGCTCCACACACAATACAGGGATGCTCTTTTCGCGAGTGTTTGCCGTAGCATGCGCTACTGCAAAAAACATTTCCCTCGCTTCTCGTGATCTCGACCGGTCTGCGATACACCGGCGTTGTGCAGACAATACAAGTAGTATTAGGTTTTCTTGAGTAACGCTCAGGCACTCATCCAGTATACCACAAAAATTTCTTGCAATGACCTCGCTATCCTACTCGATCTTTTTGCTTTGCAACGAAGAAGATATAGAAGATCTCGGCGATTGCAAGGGTGTTGAGAATGAGTAATAGGATGAACCATCCTTTTTCGCCGCGGCGTGCGGCAAGCCAGAGCGCCCACGCTTTCCACGGCAGGATCCACGTAAGCGCAAGCACGATTGCAAGAGCGGTGTTTGCTTCGACCCATGCCATCAGTGCTTCCAACGAAAGATCCATGCCAGTATCGTAGCAGAGCGCGGGCGAAATGCAATCATGGACACGCAGAGTTGCGCAGGTCGGTGAATGCCGTAGGGCGTGTATGCACGGTAAAACATGCGCAGTTGGTAAAGACGTGCTATGCTCCACAGTATGGCGCGAGCGCTGGGGATCGACTACGGGACAAAACGCACCGGGGTGGCGCTTTCGGATGAGGCAAAGCAATTTGCCTTTCCGCATACGATCCTCTCGACCGACCGCGAGCTTACGAAGACCGTCTGTACATTGGTGGGCGAGTACGACGTGGATACGGTCGTGATCGGACACTCCGCAACACTTTCGGGCGAGGACAATCCGGTGATGCGCGGGGCGCGGGCGCTTGCCGAGCAAATACACACACGCTGCGTCGCCGGAAGCACAAAGATCGTCTTTGAGTCGGAGGTATTCACCAGCAGGCACGCATTGCGCCAATTTGAATCGAAAGAAAAAACACGTAAGCCCCCTAAAAAACACACGATAGATGATTCCGCCGCCGCTCTTATATTACAAAGCTATTTAGACACTCCCATGACCGACAACATCCCTACACAACCCGCAGGTGCTACGAACGAGCCCGAGCAAGGGATCGAGAAGTGTGCGCCTGAGGCATCCACTGAAGAGGTGCAGGCTGTTGCTCCTGCTTCGCCCAAGATTACAATCGATGATTTCAAAAAAGTTGAAATGACGATCGGTGAGATCAAGACTGCCGAGCGTGTGCCGGATACCGACAAGCTCATACGGCTCACGGTCGATGTGGGGGAATCAGAGCCGCGCCAGATCATCTCGGGTATTGCGGCGTGGTTTCCCGAGCCGAGTGTGTTGGTGGGGAAGAAGGTGCCGTTTGTTACCAATCTTGAGCCGCGCACCATGCGCGGACTTGAAAGCAACGGCATGATCCTGGCGGCTCACGATACCGAAGAACATTTTTCATTACTGGAGGTCGATTCGCAGATCGCGGCGGGGACGCGTCTTTCATAAATTCGGCGTATGCACGAATCGTCACCAACTCCGAATTTCTTCGAGCGTATCTGGGATGGATTCGCAGAGCGTGCCTATGGAGCGCATGCGCGCGGATGGCTCGCCTTTCTTTCGTTTTCGGAATCGTCATTCTTTGTGATTCCGCCGGAAATACTGCTTTTGCCGATGATCGCGGCACGTCCCGACAAATGGCTTTCGCTCGGATTGTTGACTTCAGCTACGTCGGTGCTTGGTGCAGTCTTTGGCTACGCCATCGCTTTTTTCTTTTTTGATGCATTCGGTGTGCGCATTATAGAGCTCTATCATTTGGAAGAACCCTTTGCCTACGTGGGCGAATTGTTTGAGCGCAACAATTTTTGGGTGATGTTCACGGCGGCGTTCACTCCTTTGCCGTATAAGGTGGCGGTATTGGCAGGTGGCTTCTTCAAGATATCGTTCGTTGAATTTTTGGTTGCATCCATTATCGGGCGAACATTGCGCTATCTCATTATTTCGTACGGCGCCGCGGTCTTCGGTCCGCATGCAACCAAGCTTGCCCTACGGTATGCAGGTATATCGACCGTGATCGCGGTCATCCTTGTGGGCGCGGTCGTATTGTGGAAGTTCGTGTTGTAGGAGCCGCTTTTCCACCGCACTCACTACCTCACAAGTGTGCGTACTTGGGGTATACTTTGGAGGACGCAGTACGTTTCATATTATGAGTGTTCTTCTTGCTCAACGACCGTTCTTTCGCGTGCTTCCACCGCCGCGGTATCTCCTCATGCCGTCTTCCGGCGTTGATGTCTCGGACGAAGCGATCAAATTCATCGATCTTCAGTCGACCGCGCGAGGTGTGCGCGTCAAGCAGTATGCAACTATCGAAATACCCAAAGGGGCGATAGTGCGTGGTGAGATCAAAGACCCGGCACCGGTCATTGAAGGATTGCGTACGCTACAAAGCGAGTACGCTGTCTCGTTTGCGCACGCATCCCTTCCGCAAGAACATGCCTACCTCTTCCAAGCGAGTTTGCCGTGCGATGTGCCTCCTCAGCAAATCAAAACGTCGATCGAATTCAAGCTCAAAGAGAACATCCCGTTGGCGCCGGAAGAGGTGTTATTCGATTTTCAATCTATTGCTTTGGGCGCAGAGCACAAGCGAGAACAGCTGTATGCCGTTTCCGCGTATCCGCGGGAACTTATCGAATCCTACATTGCTGTCTTTGATGAAGCGGGTATCACCCTGATGTCCCTTGAGACTGAGGGCGAGGCGAATACCCGATCGGTCATCTCGCAAGAGCCGGGCACCTACATGCTTGTTGATATCGGGCGCGCCGGCACCGAGGTGTCGATTGTCTATAGGGGGCACGTGCTTTCCACCGCCTCGGTCGACGTGTGCGGTCAGACCTTTACCGAGGTGGTCAAGCGATTTAAGCAGGTGTCGTGGCAAGAAGCGGAGCATATCAAACATGAGCATGGCTTTGTAAAAAGCAACGAAAACGAAGAACTGTTCGAGGCGCTCCTGTCGCCGGTGTCCGATTTGCGCGATGCGATCAATAAACAGCTGACCTACTGGCATATGCACCATGGTACGCATGAGATCACCCACTATGATGTAGAGGAGATCATTTTTTCCGGAGGCGGTTCTAATCTGAAAGGATTGGTCGATTACTTCGGCGCGACTATGAGTCTGCCGGTGTCGTCTGCCAATGTGTGGCGCAACGTTGTCTCGCTTGAGGAGTACATACCTCCGCTATCGCGAACGGCGTCGCTTTCGTACGCCACTGCGGTTGGCTTGTCATTGAAGTCGTTGCAGTAATACACTACCGGTCATGTTGAAAAATCTTCTTCCTCAGTCTCGTCAGCAATTACTCAAGCGTACATACTTGACCCGTTTGGCGGTAGTGGGGTTGGCGGTAGTAATGCTGTTAGAATTACTCTTGCTTGCGGCATTGCTCCCTGCATACTTGGCTGCCCATATGCATCAGGGTATGCATGAACATGCGATCAGCAAAGCCGAACAGCAGATCAATGAAGGGGGCGGGGCGGTTGCACGAGGATTTTTGGAAGAGACCGCCGCACTGCTTGCGCGTGCCCACGCCACACAAAAGCACCCCTCTTCGACTGAGTTGATCGACGTGCTGGGCATCGGGAGCGTAGCGGGAATAGTGGTTACGGATCTCGCGCTTACGATCGCCGGGACGGGTGGTGTGCAGGCGGTCGTTTCTGGCGAAGCGTCAACTCGCACAGCGCTTGTGCAGTACACCGAAGCACTTGAAGCGGACCCGCGCGTTGCCGAGGTTGTACTTCCGTTGCGTGATCTTGCCGCCAGTCGTCAAATTCCGTTTGCGATCACAGTCACGTTTGCTGATCTTTCTTTGTAATGTTGCCTATGAGCTCACATACACTCACTCCCACACAACAAATGCTCGGTCTCTGTACGCTTGGCGTATTGTGCCTCCTCGGCGCGATTGCATTTGTGTGGCGCGATATGCATGCCATGCATATGCAAAATATCGATCTCTTGTATGAGCGTGCGTATGCGGAGGCGCGTGTCGATCAGATGGCACACGTGCGCTCGCGCGCCACGGTGCTCGCTGATGATCGGAAAGCATTGGATGGATTTTTGATTCGCGAGTCCGATGTTATCTTGTTGTTGGAAGAGATAGAATATCTTGGTGTGGTAGCGGGAACGAGTGTGAGCATTGACAGTGTCGACACGGTTTCGGTATCTTCCGGTGAAGATGCCCCTGAAGTGCCGATGGTGCGTATCAGTATTGAAGTGGAGGGCACGTGGGAGGCGATTATACAAACAATCACACTGCTGGAATTATTGCCGTTCTTTTCGACTATTGATGATGTGCGCATCGCAACACGTCAACCTTCCGGCTGGCGCGCAACACTGACGCTCATGTTGCCACGGCAACAGTAACTCATAGTATGCAATTCGATATTCTCCAAAAACGTATTAGAAAGCTATTCTCGTCTGCGCACACATCTGCCGAGCATGCCCTGATCGCTCCCTATCGCCATTGGGCGATCATGCTTGCCATTGCTGCTGTGGCGGCGGTTGCGTGTATAGGAACGGGGGTCTCGCTGTTTGTGATGGTGTCGCAAGAGCGGACGGTTGAAGTAGGGACGCTTGATCAGCCCGATCGGTTGGTCGATCATGCGCGGTTGCAGACACTGGTTGAGCTGGCTCAACAGAGACAGGGGCGGTATGAAGCGCTTCGAGGACCGTTACCTGAACCGCTCGCATCCCCAGCTGAGGAAGAGTTGGAAGAAGAGCGCACCGAGGATTTGCCGGCGATTGATGCGCCGTTGATAGACCCCGATCTGATATTTGAGTGAGGAGGCATAGTTGACCCTGCGCAGGTGCATGCTAGCATGGAGCCTACTGGCATATGGTGCGTGCTGATCGCATACGAAACGTAGTGTAGTGAAGCCGGCCGTTGTTTACTTGGGCACGTGCCTCTAGTTTTAGTATGCATCGCTTGCTAACCTGCGCCCCCATAGCTCAATGGATAGAGCAGGAGACTTCTAAGCTCTTGATGTGGGTTCGATTCCTACTGGGGGCACCAGAAAGGAAAAGTCAAAGAGTTTTGGTTCGCCTCGCTTCGCTCGGCGACTAATTTGTATTCAATTTTGGGGGTAAAAACGA
>PWVU01000134.1 GCA_003561715.1 Candidatus Kaiserbacteria bacterium
AAATTTGGAACTCAAGTTATAGATCTTTGGCCTTATTTTTTTACACTGTTAGAAAAACCATCGTCCGAAGATTTTGATAAGCTATATGCTTACATGTTACTTGATCCAGCTAATGAGAAGACACTTTTTGTTAGAAATCGTTTGGAGGTTATTATAACCCGAATCCGTAGAGACGAGGGCTTTGACATTAACATTCCTCTTTTTATTTATATTGCTCAGGAACTTTTTGAGGATACTAAAGAAATTGTTGAAATCAAGCTGTATCCAGAAATTATGAAAAAAAGAACTAACCCAGAATATTGGATTGACCAATACTATGACTTTTTTACTCAAGATATGGAGAATAAACCGTTACAGATCGCGTTGCGGAGAATAGTGGAGGCACCCTCCCCAAAGTATAAAATTATACTTGGCATGAGAATCAATATTATAAAATCAGAATCAGATGAAGATAGTAAAGATAGGGTGGAAAGGTGGCCAACTTGGGCTTGCGAGCTGAATAAGAAAAAGAAAATGGTTACTGTCCCTGATTCGCCAACTTCCTGGAGCACAGCATTTCGCCATGCCAGGTATGAAGGAATTGAGTGGCCCCTTATTGACCACGCTCTCGATGACCTTCAGTATTTAGACAAAGCGCTCCGAAATAAAAAAGATAAAATTGTTGATCCTAATGTAAAAAAAGTCCTGGAATGTTTGCCCCAGATACAAATCTTAAGCCAAATAAAAGAGAAAAGGAGTGCTTTTCGAAAGTTAGCTGAGAAGTTTATGGATCCAGGACAAATTTTCAGTTTAGATCCACTTAATAAGTTAAAGTCAAAGTGGGACAAGCCCGCTCTCTGGCTTTGTACAATTATTTTGGAGGAGTGTAAAACCCATGGAAAAAAAATATTTTGATTCAGAAGAGTTACTAAACCTTTTTGATTGGCTTTTAAGTCTTACCAAGGAGGAGAAGGAAAAGGTTATCGAAGAAACAGCACAGAGGTTCAGGCAAAAAGGGGAAGAGATGTGTAGAGAGCTATCCGTTTTATTTGAAGAAGCTTCTGTTACACATCCAGAGAAACCTATAGAAAATAATATTTTGGAAAAATCTATTAGAGAGTGTATGTTAACCAAGGAACCCATCCCGAATGCAGCCAGTAAGCCAATCAGATATTTGTGCTATTTGCGCCAGGTTTTCGGGCCATGGGAGCAAATCTTAAAGACCGCCTCCCCTGTAACGGTCAGATCTGGTGATACTGAACTTGACGGAGGCTATCGGGATCTTAGCGATGAGATCTATGATGAGGACTTGCTTGAGTATGGTTTAGAACCTGACTATGAGCTGCGGCTTAGAGTTTTTCATGAAACAGGCGAAGCGCGGCTGATAGTTGACTTTTCCTTTCTGAACGAGGGCGAACTGCCTAAGAGCGTGCTGGTTCAGGTAGTAATAGCCAACGAGGATAGAGTTCTGGGTGTTGCTCCCATTGAGCCAGTAACTGGACGGGCGCGAATTGAGCTTGAGGGCTTGCATTCCGAGTGGGATCAACTAGCGATCGTGATATGTTGGAGTAATAATAATGAGGAGGAGGAGGAGAGGAGGATTTGATGTGAAGGAAAACAGTAAAACAGAACACCCTTCTCAAACCTCTCTTATATCTACAATCGAGCAACTAACCCTTCAGGGAAAATGGCACAAGGCACAAAGTATAGCATACAAGGCGGCTAAAGCAATGATAATAAAGGAAGGTCCTTATAAAGGAATTGAATTCTTCTCAAAAACTAATGAGATTATTTTTCCTGAGGTGACTGAAAAGAAAAACCAGGTCTACTTGATAGGAAAACAGGCTGAGATAATACGTCTAGCTGGTAATGGATTACGCGGGATGGAGCGGATACAGATGTTACAAGATGCCGTTGAGCAATGGAAATGTGCTCGACTCCTAGCAAAGAGCATCCGTTCCGATCAATATAAAGAAAAGAACAGAAATCTAACCTACCACCACGGAGAATTGGCAAAAACCCACCGACTAATTGCCCAAACCATGCTTTCTTTAACTCATGAAGAAAATAATGACGATACTTTCGAGATTGTCTTTCAGTCTACCCAAAGATTGGATGCAGAAACTTGGCAGCAAATTTCATTTCATCTGAAACAGGCAGAAAATGAAGCCAAATGGGTAGACCGGGCCAAAGATCCCTTAGGACGCATCATACTATGGTGCGAGCAGGCCATCCAATTTTCTCTGCAGGGGCGAATAGGGCTTCTGCCCCATCTAGATGCCGAGGAAGCTGCCCTAGAAAAACTGCACTACGCTGTACGGGAAATAGATAAACTCCTCTGGGGAAAAGAGCATATCTTCACCGTTGATGAGCAGGGTTACCGTCGATTCAAGCAGCAAAATGTGAAAAAGGCCCTTCGTAATAAACCGGAAAAACAACAGAAGTTAATTCGTAAGCAAGTTCCCTTTTTGCTTCGTAACCTCGGCCAGCGTTACAGTTACACCGGGCGCAAAGGCTTGGCTGGTTGGCTATACGCCTATGCGGAGGAATATTATGAGTGCGACAGAAAAAAGTTGAGTCAATTAGATCGAGCCTTTAATGAGCAGGATCTCAACCTTTGGGTGGCGATCACGCGGCTGGAGAAAATTCTAGCTTCCGATCCCTACAACATTTCCGTCCGTAATTCTGAATGGGTGCAGCGGCGTTTCGGAGAAGCTTCCCTCCAGCTCGGGAACCTTCTCGAATATCAAGGGGCTCGCATTTCGGCGTGTTATTACTGGAAGAAAGCCCAAGAGTTCTTGCGAGAAGATCCTTCCCTGGGAGCTCGGGCTAGCTCCTATATGATACCAGTTATTGAAACCGACGAAGACTTCGCTTTTGCGAATACGGAGCAAACAGAGTCTTCTTTAGATGACCTCCTTAAAAGTTTAGAGGAGGGTCTCAAGCAAAGGCGACCTTTTTCGGTTGCTCAAGCCCTGCGCAGGATCGGTAAGTACTTGGCTTTCCTGCCTACAGGGAGTCTAGACAACAGGAGGCAGGCATCTCTTACAGACGCAATTGAGTCCACGTTCACTTGGCATCCGCCACAGCGCACCAAACACTTACCGGAGGACATCGAAATACCAAAAGAATGGTCTCAGAATGTCGTATCCGAAGCAATCTTTTGCCTGCGATTGGCTCTTGAATTTGCGGAGCACTATGGATCAGGACTACTACCCCGAATCTTCTCCCTTCTGGCCAAAATCGCGAAAGATGACCAGAGTTTGTTGGAAGAGACTGCCAATATAGCAATCCAGAAAGGACACTGGCAGATTGCAGCCTACACATGCCATGCCCTGGCACAAAAACAAGCGAAGAACGATCCAGAGACAGCAATCCTGTGGGCCGATAAGGCTCGAAAACAGGCACTTCAAGGACTGAACTGGTTAGGATTTGGAGCTGACAAGCACGATGTCTTAGCCGATTGGAGTTGCTTTTTGGAAAAAATTACCGAGACCCTCGTGGACGCCGGCGGCTCGGACGAACTTTTGTTCGAGGTCGTTGAGCAGAGCAAAGGGCAAGCTCTGATTGCAGCCCGTTTAGGCCTCCCTTCACAGCTTCCCGCTGAGCGGCGGAATAAGCTACGGGATCTCCGCCTTAAAGAATTCGCAGTTAGTCAAGAAATTCAACAGTTTGAAGAGACTAAAATGGGTCACAATATCCGAGGTAGAGACGAAACTATTAAAGAATTGAGAAGTAATCAACTAGAATATCAACGTGAAATCAGAAGTATCTTGGATTCTTTTCGACGCGATGGATACGATTGTAGTGTCCCTTGGCTTAACTTTTCCAATAGAGCATTATCTGCTTTTTCTTTACTGAACTCCCGAGGTGTGGCTCTGATACACTATTTTTGTAACCAAACCATGGTATGGGCAGTTATAGCGAAGACGGGAATGGACGGAGAAGTAAGGTATCTGTCAGCCCGCTTGGGGGACTGGAAAGAGATCAAACTCCTGATCAAAGTAATTTTAGAAGATCTTGATGCTTCATCAATCCCTTTTACGAGCAAACAACATAGCCGTCACAAAAAGGCCTACGACCTCCTTTTTGCTCCTATTGCCAGTTATCTAGACGATGTTGATACATTATTTATAATTCCTTTCACTCATTTGCCAAACATTCCAATTCACGTCCTGATTGAACCAAGTGGTAAGTATGTCATTGAGCGTTACCAGATCGGCTATACTCCTTGTGCCAACCTGTTGCTGCACCTTGTCCAGACGTCTAGGTGTGTTGGCAAGGGTGCTCTCTGCTTGGGATGGCACGAGGACAAGATTGGTGTTTACCAAGAAGTCCGACAGGTAACTCGGTTGTTGAGGAGGATGCTGTCCTACCACCACGTGCAGGCACCGTCTGAAGTAGCAACTGGCGTCAAATTCCTTCTCGATAATCGGAAATGGTGGTCACTCATTCACGTGGGGGCTCACGGGGAGCACTATCCGGACAAAGGTTCTATGGACGCAGTTATTAAGTTTCCCGATCAAGAAGTGTCAGCCCGGGATATCTTTTTGGGAGGAGCTAGGGCTCAGTTGGTTTTCCTTAATATCTGTCACGCTGGTCGACAGACTCCTCGTAGCGGAGATCTGTACGGTTTTCCTTTCGCGCTGCTGTCGGCGGGAAGTCTGAGTGCCATTGTGGCCTCCGTGCCTATCAACCCTGATTTTGCCGCCCACTTTGCTGAGCGTTTCTATTGCCGGCTAGCACATGACAACGTAACCAAGCTTATTGCATTTACGGATACCATGAGAGATATGATCAAGGATTCGCAATGGAGCCATCCGGCGTATTGGGGTCCATATTTCTTCGTGGGAGATCCCCAAGATATAGTGTGGCATCAGAATTACATGTAAGACTTTTCCTTGAAATTTAATGTTTGTCACCATTGATCATTTGAAATGAATACGCATCAACTAAATATATAATGCTACTCACATTTTTAGGACTCATTATATATGTGATCCGGGCTGATATGTGAGTAGCTGTCTGTTGTAATTGTTAATCATAAGTTGTATTGGTAATAGTTTGTTTTGAAAATGTTTTTCTTTTTTGCAGTAGCAGAAAATTGCTTCTGGAAGCAATATCTTCTTCCTTGTCTGAACATACTACTGTTCCTAAACTGAATACAGTGCTGAGTTGTAAATTATAGCCACGGGGAGCAGCAGGCCCACCTGCTGAAGGCGGTTTTTCCTTTGCAATCTCTTCACTCTATGCTACACTGAAAAACATCGTGGAGCTGTTTACGCTGTTTTAGAAGAAGTTTTGTTAAGCTCGGGTACAAAGACATCGCCCATGTCTTCTATACTCCAGGTTCGAACTTCGTCCAAAGCTCCCCGCACGTGGGACACTTTGCTTAAAGAAGCAAATTTACCCTACTTGAGAAGGAAAACTTTTAAAGCATATAACCCCTGAAAAAGGGGTTATAGAAGTTTTAGGGCATTATATTTGCTTCGAAGGGTAAACTATCCCCTTCTTGCTTTTTTAAATTATTTCCCGCATCCCGTGCTTCTTGAGCAAGGGAGATATAAAGATGCTATCAATAATGTCAAAGACGCAAAAAAAATGATGCAAGAGATAAACAAAGAAATTAAAATGATTGATATGGCACATAAGCGCTCTCAAACTGTGTTCCACGTTATAAGAATAGGTAGCACTCACTTAAGCCCTCCTTCAACTGTCGCAGCAGCTACTCAATACTTCACTCAGGGAGAAGTATGGTCCGTTTTCGCCGCTACAGAAGTAATAGCACTTTCCTTTTTGACAAAAATGTATACGGAAGACCAGTTGAGTGAATCCTTCATAGGTTTTAAATTTAAAAAGCACACATTTCCTTTTTTGCTTTGGCAGCACGAAAAAAGAAAAAGAGGCAACCTTTAGATCACCTCTTTAAGGAA
>PWVU01000094.1 GCA_003561715.1 Candidatus Kaiserbacteria bacterium
CGCGCGACATTCGAATGTTCTTTCGAATCTCCTACCCTCTCGCAAAGCGATATCCTCAAAGCTTCGCTTTTCGTCTTCGCCTGCGGAGGGTAGGAGATTCGAACTCCTGAAGGGGTTGCCCCCTTACCGCCTTTCCAAGGCGGCGCACTAGACCACTATGCGAACCCTCCATATTCACCGGCACACTATACCATAAAACGCTCAGGGGGCAGACTGACATACACGATGTCAATCCGCCCCTGTCCCGCCGGTTCCTACCCGACAGGTGTGAAGAACTTGTATTGCCCTTTCCCCGCCTCCTTGGCAGCGTAGAGGGCTTGATCTGCACGTTCAAACAGCGCCTGCGCAGTATCGTCTCGCCCTAAGGACGTGGCGATACCGACGCTTGCGCCGATCTGCACCCGTTTCTTTACTCCCTCGCGAGAAAGATAGAACGGACGCGCGAGCTCTGCGCAGACCGAGAAGGCAACCGCCTCAGCATAATCAACACTGGTGCCGATCAAGATGAGTGCAAACTCATCCCCTGCCCAGCGCGACCATAGATCGAGGTTGCGCTTGGTCAAGTGCTTTGGCAATCGCCCAGCGACCTTCTGCAGCAGCAAATCGCCACCAAGATGTCCGAACTGATCATTGACCTGCTTAAACTGATCGAGGTCAAAAACCAACAAGGTCACCTCTGTATCACCGCGACGCGCATGCGCCATCTCGGTTGCAAGACGCTCAGCGAAGAGCAGCTTGTTTGCCAAACCCGTGAGTGGATCATGGGTGTGACTATGCCGCTCGGCGAGCATCTGGCGATGCTGGTCTTGCAACTCCTCAAGTGCATCGTGCAATTGCATATCGCGGTGGATTGCAATTTCAGCAAGCTCCTTCGGAGTCAGCCCATCGAGATCTTCCGGCGCAAGCAACGTAGGCTTGCGAAGTGCCACAAGACCTTTCGAGGACATAAAACTTTCGTAGGACATCAGAGATTACCCTCAGGTTTGGGTGATCGCGACGCCCTCCCTAAAAACGGCGACTCTGAGGTCGCCTGCTATGGAATACTATACAATATATATACGAATATAGCAAATTCAAGAAAAGCGCCGCGCTTCCCCGAATTGATGGGTTGCGCGGCGTTGAGGTGTAAAGGCGGTCTGCCTACCGACCGATGACGATGTCCTGATCTCGGCAGAGGTTGGGAAAGATCGAGGATCTCCGGTGGAGTTCTTCGAATGAGTTCCCCACCGCCTCGACCTGCGACTCACCCGGAGAGACCTGCTCGGCCGACCGAAGCACCAGAAAGCGATTGCAGAGGTGGCGCACGGTTGGTAGTCGGTGCGTAATGATCATGACACCGATCGAGAGGTCGGATAGAAGCTCCTCAAGCTCCCGTTGCAGCTCACGCTCGGTGGTGGCATCGAGGCTTGAGGTCGCCTCGTCCATCACCAAAAACATGAGCGTGCCCAGCGTGTGCTTGATAAGTGCGGCGGCGATCGCCAAGCGTTGGCGCTGACCGCCCGAGAGCTTCTGACCTTGCTTGCCAACGAGCGTATCGAGACCTTGGTCGAGTCGCACACCCGTGAAGCGCACCTTGCGGAGCACTTCCCAGAGATCCTCATCACGCACCCGTCGGCGATCTTCCGGCGACAGGCCGTAGAGCAGATTCCGACGGATTGTACCGTCGAAGATCTGAGGATCCTGCTGGACATACCCGACCATATGGAGAAAATGGTCGAGATGAATGTCTCGGATGTCGATACCGTTCACCCGGATCGTCCCCTCAGTCGGGCGAAACATACCGAGCGCCAGACGCAAGAGCGATGTCTTGCCCGCCCCCGAGGGACCCATGATCGCGACCCGATCATTCGGTCCGATCGAAAGCGACACGTTGGAAAGCGCCGCATACGAAGAGCCGTTTGGGCACTCCCCGTTCGGATACGCAAGCGACACTTCTTCGAACGAAAGCGTCACCGGTTTACAAGGAATGCGGACACCTTCGTGCGTATTGAAGTCGGATGCTTGGGTGAGAACTTCAACGACCGGCTTGATACGCTCGATATCGTCTGCAATACGACGATGCGCGTGGCCGATAAGCCACAAGTTGATGCGCACCATCGCTGTCCACGTCACGATCGGCAACATCTCACCCGCCGTGATATCTCCACGATATGCGGAAGTTGCCGCCCATGCGAGAACACCCAGCTGGACGATTATGCCAAGCGAATCGCGCAACGCGGAGTTGAGGATGAACCAGCGCCAAAACACCCAGTCGTCCCGCAACCAGCGATTGCCCATGACACCCAGTCGTGCTGTTTCTTCGACAGCCTTGCCGCTGGTCATCACACGCTCGACAAGCTCCCAGCTCATGCCACACTCACGATTATGCGTGCGCGCGGCGGTCATAATAGGCTTGACCTCTCTGGCAACGATTGTGTTCTGCCAGAGCGACCAGACTCCAGCAACGACCACAAGAGCCGTCACCACCAAGGCGACCCGCCAGCTCACAAACCACAAAAGTGCATAGGCGAGCACAAAGGTCATTAGTGACGAGCTGATGTCGAACAAGATGGTGGACATGAGTCCTTCGATCCTCCCCTTGCCCCGCTCAACCGCATGATGATTGAGTTGAACACCCTGCATCAGATGCTGACCGAGCGTGATGCCAAAGAAGAGCTTCGGGAGAAGATACATGACACCGAAGTAGATCCGATTGATCACTCCCTCTCGTAAATAGTTGCGGAAGGTAAGGAGCAAGTGCTCGCTCACCAATACGATGCCGGTAAGTACCACCGACAAGACGAGAAACTGCGCTTCTCGATTGGTGATGCTATCTACCGCCAAGGCAAGCATGTACGGAAGCAAAAGCTGTCCGAGAATACCCGCAGCGAGCGCAAGTAGCATTACCTTAGTGCGCTTGCGCGTCTCAACCGGCATGACATCGTGCCATATCCAAGCAAAGACGGTGCGCGCATCACGTATGACGGATGCCGATTCGATCACCTCGCGTGCAACAGGCGCACACGAGAGGGCAGACCAACACCGGTGCGCAAGCTGTGCCAGAGTGGTTCGCATGCACTACCTCCTTCTCAGTTTCAAAGAGCCAACGAACAAACACCTTGCGGGATTGCAAGGTGTTCGAAAAACTCGAGTCTGTTACGTGAGGAGAATACGTATCAAGTCCTTACAACACCCTGCATGAGGGTTTGACGCATGGCGACGATCGTTGCATCTGCGGCAAAAAGCGGCGCAATATATGCGCATTTTTTGGCAGACACACCGATCCACGCGGGGACAAATCGTCCCGGCGCCTTGTATGCGGTTGTATGACTCGATGAGTTCATAAAATGATTTGTATCACACATTCAGAATATGTCAATGTTGTGCATCGCTGATTGTTTCAGTGTTTTACTACCCGTGCGCGCATGTTACCTAGCTCTCGAGTGTCGTGGAGCACCTTTTCACACCTCCCCAGCTTACTTTCCAAATCTTGCAATTCGCACCACATCTGATACGCCTGCGTGCCGCGCTTGGGTTGGATATGTTTAGGAAGAACTGCACTCTCACTCAAACCAAGTGCTTTTTTAAGTAGTTGTTTTTTCTCTTCGATCTTGGCTTGCAGTTCGGGTATGGTGTGATGCTCGATCCACTCAACGGCTCGCAACGCTTCCTCGGAATTGAGCTTCTCAGGCGAAGGCGCATTTCCGCGCCCACAAAGAGCATCATAATTCGCCTTAAAGCTATCGGAATCAACATCTCCCTGTCCATCATACGGATGTGTTTCAAAAAAATTCATACCTTTGTATTACGTTCGTCCGCAACAAATGTCCATGCACTATGGACACGGATCAAAAAAATCAATTGAGTATACTATATCATCACTTGTCGCCAGTATACCATCTGGACCGGCGGAGCGAAGAGTATCTCTTCGACAGGGGTTGGCAACAAATTCACGCTCGTTCTCATCGAACTGATAGTACGCCCCCCACGGGTCGACCATACTATCGACAAACGAGACCGGGTCGATGCCCGCGGCAAGCGCGATACGCTCTAAGGTAAGTCGAGAGCGCACAATACAGGCATGCGAGGAGCTCAGCTCATGAATATTGAGTCCGTTTCTGCAGGCACAGTCACTGCATCCACTACCGGTAATATCCTGGAGTCGTGTGCCCGCTTGGAGGCGGGCATCATACACAGCACGAATTAAACTTTGCATCTCCACATTCGCCGCCGCATACTGCGCGCGCACTCGTGCTCCCTGCACACTTGCCAATACGACACTCGAGAGAATGCCGAGGATGGCGATGACGACCAACAACTCGATGAGAGTGAAGCCGCGATCACCGGTATACGTGCTGGTGTTTCCTGCTATATACACGATCAATAACGATACTCCGAACCGGTATAATTCCCTTCCATGCCGGGTGGCGGTGTAATAGGCGTTGCCAAAGTCCGATACCACAACACCACAGAGAGAACTATTCCCACAATAGCGACTATCAACAAGACTTGATGTGCTTGCTCACGAGTGGTTATGACCGAACCAAAATGTCGAAGTAAAAAATCAACCATACCGATATGATACGGTTGTTATACCACACTCGCCACGTTTATGCGCGCCCGCGTTCCACATCCGCAACACTCATACCGCGTAGCTTTGCGAGGCGCTCGACGACCGGCGGGTGTGTTTGAAACAAACTGTTGATCTTGGCACCAATGCCGCGCGGTTTTCCGAACGGATCGGAGATAAAGAGATGCGAGGTCGCGTGGTTTGCTTTAGCCATCGGGCGGCTATACGTCGAGATCTTCTCAAGCGCGCTTGCCAATCCTTCAGGATAGCGGGTCATGAGTGCCGCGGTCGCATCCGCCACAAACTCGCGCTTGCGTGAGATCGCCATCTGAATGAGTGTCGCCGCAATCGGCGCGAGAATGGCAAGCGCAATGCCGACAAGGATGATCGCCCCGCCCGCTCGATTATCACGCCCTCCGCCAAACCACAACGAGCGCATAAAGATGTCCGCAAGGATCGCAATAAAGCCGGCAAGTACAACCGCGACCGTCATGATGAGCATGTCGCGATTGCCCACGTGGGCAAGCTCGTGCGCCGCCACCCCCTCGATTTCAGAGCGATCAAGAATGCGCAACAAGCCGGTCGTGAACGCCACGACCGCATTCTCCGGATTGCGTCCGGTTGCGAATGCGTTCGGCGATGGATCATCCACAATATACACTTTTGGCTTAGGCAAACCTGCGGTGATAGCCAAATTTTCGACGATGCGGTGCAGTTCTTGAAACTCCCGTTCATCGGCGGGGCGCGCGCCCGTCATGCGGATGACCAGTCGATCGGAATACCAGTAGCTGTAGAAATTCATCGCGAAGGCGAATGCAACCGCGACCCACAAAATGATCTGATTATCGTAGAACCAGCTCACCGCCCAGCCAATGCCTATAACCGCAATGAGAAAGAAGCCCATCAAAAACCACGTTTTGCGAATATTTTGTTCTTGGTGAGTGTAGAGTGTTGCCATGATTAGGGCATTTTAGTAGTGAAATGCTTCATGTGCTCGATAAGGGCTTCGACCTTGTTAAGTTCGCGTTCAACTTCATCATACATCGCTCGTTCGCGGAAGATATTATCAAGTGTTTTGATCTCACGCAACGAGACGGGATCGACATCTGCCTCGGCGGCATCGGAGTACGTCGCCCAGGTGTGCAGGTATCCCAGTCGCTCATCCACTCGCCCGTGCACATGACACGCATAGTAGCTCATGACCGGGATGTCGTCGATCATGCGGATGGTCGGGTCGAGCAAGAACTCGATCGTGTCGACATCTATACCTAGCGTGAGTGTAATATGTGACTCAATGACTTTTTCGATTGCGTGTAATATCTGACTTGATTCCCGCATTACCGGAAGACGAACCACATCTCGCCCAGTAAGATGTCCTCCGGGGATGGTCCACAATTCAGTACCAACCTCGTTTGCATAACGCTCCGGTGTTTTAACATGCTTGATGAGCAGGTACTGTCGTGGATCGGTATCATGATAAATGATACCGGTCAGATACAGCTCACCGGATATTTCGCTTGAAAATTCTCGAAAGAGCGTAGTGCCACTCATAGCACAGAAAGTATAGCATACCCATCTCTATTACAATCCTACAATTAGGAATATGGGGGCGTCTCGAGTTCTACTCACGAATACCCTGCGCACTTTCATTGCTTTTGTAGCCGGTGTCACTCGACCAAACCAAAAAGAGTCGTTTCTCGAACGCTCCCTTTTTTTGAAGATTCGCCTCCTTTGCGCGCTCGATATCAGATGTAGACACAGCGAGCGCTTCATTGAGCGCATCGAGCACCACCAGCAGGTCTGCCTGTTCTTCCAGATACGCCTCGCGAGAACGCACGACCGCAAGCGCGCTCGCTTCTTCAGCAACTTTCTTGAGCAACTCTTGTTGGAATTCAGCATCATCGGCACACGCCCGTGCCGAGCACTGCTTACCATTCCCCTTTATCTTCTCGGGAATCTTGTCGCGTATGAGTTTGTTGTAGTAGACACGTGACATACTGCTACATTTACATACGTTGATCAGGCGTGTGTGAGATGGGTGTATTCCTGGGCGTACTAGACTGTGCATTTATTGTAGCCGGCTGAGTCGACACCTCACCTCCTTGCGCACCTTCTTTGCGTACAAACATTTTTTCCAGCAATTCACGATCGAAGTTCTCGGGCACCGTACCATCGGATGCGTATATATACAGGAGTGTTTGAAGTACGCTATTAAGAGCGGATTGTAGTAACGCAACTGCCACTAGCCACAACAGGAAAATGACCGCTATGCCTGCGACCATATCGAGAGACCACGCAAACACCAACAGCCCAAAAAAGGCAATGAATGTTGCGATATGTACCACCATAAATACCACGCCGAGCGTAATGTTGCTCACCACCAACTCTCCCCACGTGCGCTTGAAGAGTGTGCCGGAAGTTTTGATCGCCCCGAATGCCGATCGTTTATCGATCACGATCGCGGGCACCACAAAATAGGTCATGAGTGACCATGCCACGCCAATAAGCGCGGTCACGATCCGCCCAAGTAGTTTTGATTTTTCTGCGATCATACGCAACACCAGACCGACGGTGCTGGTTATAAGCGACCACAGAAGCAATGAGAACCAATGCGAAAACGCGACCGACAACCCCTGACCAAGCGTTGCGTCGCCCCCGCGTGCACGCGTATACACAATATGAACGATTCCAGCCTGAGACAGCGCGAGCGTAAACGCACCAATCACGTACGTACCAAACAATAAGAGGTAGCCAAGCGGCGCAAGCTCTTCATCCTCGGTCACCAGCGACATATCGCCCTGAAATGCAAATACAACTACCACAGTGACCAAAATGCCGAAGAGAAACAGATTTAGGAACGCAGTGATGAGCGGAATCCAGATCATCTCAGGATCCGCCTTAAAAAAAACGAAATGACTCCTTAAAGAGAATCCAACTCGCTTTCAATCTCCCTACCGGTTGCCCGTGAAGCGTGATCTTTTGTTTGCTCATGTTTGTTAAGTGATTACCGCTAAACCCCTACTCTTTCCGCTCCCACTCACCTCGCACCCCGCAACGCAGATCTTCGGTCATGACAAGCTCATCATAGATACCATCGATCAGCTCATACCCTTTCGCCTCTTCCAGCGTTATCCACGCAAACGCATCGGTCTCATTTTCCTGGAGCGTCACCTCCCCGCCCGCGTAATCCGCCATACAAGAAATGACCAACGACGGCACACCATCTTGATGCACCGTCGCCAAACTCGTCACATAGATGATGTTTGCAATATCGAGCCCCACCTCTTCTTTGACCTCACGTTTCAATACCTTTTCGAGCACATTATACCAATAGTGCTCGGTATCTTTAGGGAGTTCGAGATAGTCCTCGACCTTGAGTCGGCCGCCCGGGACGGTCCACATGCCGGGAAAGCGTTTTTTGTTCGGAGAGCGACGCGTGATCAAATACTTGCCTTCATGCACAACAATCGCAGTCACCGCTACTTCGTGGAGAGTTGATTCGGGCATAGGATTGTTTCAGTACCAAACTATATAGTAAGCGCCGCATGCGCGGGGCGCTTACCGAATGCTCTAAAACTTAACCGCCACCGGCTCGCGTGCCGCCGCTTGCGATTCATCAAGCTCAAAGAATTGTCGCTGATCAAAGCCGAACATACTTGCAATGATATTGGACGGGAAAACCTGCACCTGGGTATTGAGGTCGCGCACATTGCCGTTGTAGAAGCGTCGTGCCGCCTGGATCTTGTTCTCGGTGTCGGAGAGTTCGCGCTGGAGCTCGAGGAAGTTGGTGTTCGCCTTAAGATCGGGATAGTTCTCCGCAACCGCCAAGAGCTTCCCGAGCGATTGGGTAAGCGCAGTCTCCGCGCCCGCCATCGCCGTGATCTGCTCAGGAGTGATGTTGGTCGGGTCGACATGCACCTTGGTCGCTTCCGCGCGCGCATTGGTCACCTCTTCAAGGGTACCTCGCTCGTGTGCGGCGTAACCCTTGACTGTTTCGATCAGGTTGGGAATCAGGTCATAACGACGCTTAAGCTGGACATCGATATCCGCCCACGCTTCGTTGGTGCGCTGAACAAATCGTATGAATGTGTTGTACATTGAGACGACCCACAACACAAATACGACTGCAAGCGCGATAAAATTAAATGTCCATGGCACAATGTCAAACAGTGCCGAAGCAAGAACACCAAGTATGACCACGCCCCAAATGAAGTTCCAGAAATTGTTCATGTGTATATTTCGCTAGTGCTAATTGGTATGCCTGTGAGTATAGCATAGATTACTGGTGGTTTTGCAATAGGCGGCGTGTCGCGGATGATAAAAATAGTATGCTTTTGTAAAATCGAGCCATAATCTGCTGAACCCTCCTACCCCTCACTATGCGGTATTGAGCGTGCATACCTAATGCCACACCACACACCGAAAATGAACGTATGTTCGGCTCTCGAAATTTGCTCACCGCAAAGTGCAAGACGGAAGAAGACTGGTAACCCGTCACTATCTCGTGATGAACCGAAATACACAAAACTACTTTGTATCACTTGTTTGTTCAGTCAAAAGGTACGAATGCATATTGTTCACGAGAAAGTGAGTTTTTGACATCATGACCCCGTCACTATGCGGTATTGAATGCCCACACTTATACCAAACCTATGACGCAATAATGAGTACATTTCGGTTTGCAAGATTTCCTCACCGCAAAGTGAGGGGTACAACGGTTTGTAATTTCAAAAAGGCGTCCTTTGCGGACGCCTTTTTGAAAACAAACCTTAGTACATTCCGTCCATCCCTCCCATGCCGGGGGCTGGGGCGGCCGGCTTTTCGTCATCCGGCTCATCAGCGACTGCCGCTTCCGTAGTGAGCAAGATCGACGAGGCGCTTGCCGCATTCTGCACACCGGAGCGAGTCACTTTGACCGGATCGATGATGCCTTTGTGCAGCATATCGCCGTACTCACCGGAAAGCGCGTCAAACCCTTCCGCACCCTTACTCTCGGCAACCCGCGCAACCACAACCGCCGCATCATCCTCGTGACCCGCATTGTACGCGATCTGATAGAGCGGCGCGCGGAGTGCTTTGATCAGTATCTCATAACCCGCGCTATACTCTACGCCATTCTCCTTGCGTGACGCCGCCTTGTCGGTGAGGGTTTTACTGATCTTGGCAAGCGCAGTACCGCCGCCCGGCACGATTCCTTCTTCAATTGCCGCTTTGGTTGCATTCACCGCATCCTCGATCTTGAGTTTGAGATACTTCATCTCAGTCTCAGTCGCCGCACCTACACGAATGACCGCAACGCCTCCCGCAAGCTTGGCGATGCGCTCCTGCAGTTTTTCACGATCGTACTTGGAATCGGTCTGATCCAGCTGGATTCTGAGTTGCGCAACACGATTCTCGATATCCGCTTTTGTTCCTTTGCCGTCGACAATGGTTGTCTTGTCTTTGGTCGACACAACGCGCCCGGCAGTGCCAAGCATCGACAAGTCGGCATTCTCGAGCTTGATGCCCACTTCCTCTGAGATAACGGTCGCACCGATGGTGACCGCAATATCTTGCAGCATATCCTTCTTGCGATCGCCATAGCCGGGCGCTTTGACCGCAAGCACATTGAATGCTCCACGCAGTTTGTTTACAACAAAAGTTGCCAATGCTTCGCCGTCAACGTCGTCTGCAATAAGAACGATGTCTTTTTTGCCGGTTGCCGCCAACTTCTCCAAGAGCGGCAAAATCTCTTTGATGGTTGAGATCTTTTTATCAGTGACCATGATCGCGGCATCTTTGTACTCCGCTTCCATACGCTCGCCGTTGGTCACCATGTAAGGCGATACGTAGCCCTTGTCGAATTCGATACCCTCGACGACCTCTGAATCGATACCAAACGATTGTGATTCCTCAACGGTCACAACGCCATCTTTGCCCACCTTATCAATGGTCTCGGCAATGATAGCACCGATCTCCGCAGACTCCGCCGAGATCGCCGCAACTTGCTTGATCTCGTCTTTGTTCTTGACTGCCTTTGCCATCTTTTTCAATTCCTCAACCACATCGTGTGCGGCGTCCTCGATACCGCGACGCACCATCATCGGATTTGCCCCAAGGGCGGTGCGTCGATATCCTTCACTTACGATTGCCTGAGTCAGTACGACCGAGGTTGACGTACCGTCACCCGCCGCATCATTGGTCTTGTTTGCAACCTCGCGCACAACCTGTGCGCCCATGTTTGCAAACTTGTCTTTTAATTCAATTTCCTTGGCAATGGTCACACCGTCGTTAATGATCGATGGACCACCAAAGCTTTTGTCGATCGCCACATTGCGTCCACGCGGTCCGATAGTTACCCGCACCGCGTTAGCAACCGCATCGACTCCTTTTTTTAGTTTTTCACGGACTTCGTTATCAAACAGTACTTGTTTTGCCGCCATAGATTAGTGTGTAGTTAGTGGTTGATAGTGCGTAGTGCATGCCGATTGCATCGGCACACCGGTATGCATTGTCTACTCAAAGACCGCCAGTATATTCCCCTCGCTTACCAGATAATACTCTTCGCCATTATACTCGATCTTTTCACCCCATTGAAAAATGACCGAGTCTCCGACCGAAACGCGCACCGGCGTAAGGGTACCGTTTTCAGTATATCGCCCTTCCCCCACAGCAATAACCGTGCCCCGATCTTTTTTGTCATCGTGCGCCGTCTCAGGAATGATGATACCTGAGGGCGAAGTGGTATGCAGCTCTTCAGCGGCGAGTGGCTTGATGAGAACGCGATCGCCGAGTGGGCGAACAATAGTCCGATCACCTTGTGCTGATGATTTTTTTGCCATATGGTTTTATGTGTATTTGGTTAACCCCCTTGTAAAAGCGTAATACATTATAAATGCCGCGCGAGGCGTGTCAAACAGCACAACATACGATCGCCAAGACTTGGCGTAACGAGCACTTGCGACATACGCAACTCTCTGCTATAGTCGAGACCACATGGTAGAGCTGATATTGACGGTACTCCCATACACACAGGCGGTACTCTCCATCCTCCTTATCGTTGCCATTTTGCTTCAGCAGACCGGCACCGGCATGGGGGCATTGGGCGGCGCATCACAAGACGAGTCGGTACACTATACTCGTCGAGGCGCAGAGAAATTCCTATTCCAAGCAACCATTGTATTGGCGGTATTGTTTGTCGTGTCTGCCCTCATTGCATTGGTCGTAGCGTAGCTTGCGCACAAAACCAACCGGGGAGGGATTGCGTGTACGCATTTTTCTGTACTGATTTTCTGTACCGAAACTGATCACCACGCCATACTCGACTACGCCTTTATCTTTATCACATTCAAGTTCTGTAACCGATGAAACGAGCTTCAACCCGAAGTCATTTTTTCGGTAATACTGTTCATTACATGAGACTGAAAGATCCGCATCATTTTGTGGGACATGATATGCGCGCACATTGGTCCGAACGACCTCGCATCCGTCGCGTGTTCAAACGGCTACCATCACCATACAAAACCATCGGACTCATTGTGGTGTCTGTGGTACTGGTGAGTGCCGTAGTACTAATTCAACGTGCTTCTTTTTCGTTTCTCGCTGAGATACCCACCTCGGGCGGATCGTTCACAGAAGGAGTGGTCGGTTCGGCGCGCTTTATCAACCCCGCGCTCGCTCTCTCGCCGGTTGATAAAGACCTCGTTACCCTTGTCTACGCAGGTCTCTTGCGACCATCAAGCAACGGACTCAGACCTGCACTCGCCGACTCGTACGCAATATCCGAGGATGGACTCACGTATTCCTTTTCTCTCCGCTCGGATGCAACGTTTCATGACGGCACCCAAGTTACCGCGGAAGATGTTGCATTCACGATAGAGCTTATCCAGCAAGAACAGTTGAAAAGTCCGCAATTCGTTCACTGGGAGGATGTCTCGGTTGAGATCGAGGGAATGCACACGGTACATATCATCCTTCCTGAAGCATATGCGCCCTTCATCGAAAATATGACCCTTGGCATCATGCCTCGTCATATCTGGGAAGGAATCGATATTGACGCAATACCCTTCAGCGATCACAACATCAACCCGATCGGTGCGGGGCCGTTCAAGATCGATCGAGTTCGTCGCGACCAAGGAGGGATACCGCACTCATTCGAGCTTGAGCGATTCGACCAATTTATTCTCGGGCGACCTTTCCTCACCTCACTCACCATTCAGCTGTTTCGAAACGAAGAAGAAGCGTTTGCTGCATACCAATCCAGATTGATTGATTCACTTGGCAGTATTTCGCCGGAACTACTGACTGATTCAGTGGACACCTTGTTCCCCGATACCTTTCATGCCATTCCGCTTCCTCGCACATTTGCCGTCTTTTACAACCAAAACCGTATGCCGCTCTTTACACGAAGTGAGGTTCGTGAGACAGTAGAGCTACTTACTGATCGAAACGAGGTAATCAATGACGCGCTTGGAGGATACGGTCACCCACTCACCGACCCCATCCCGCAAAACGAACGTTCCCTGGAAACTACCGAGTCATTCGACAGAGATGTACGCTCTGCGGAAGCTGAGGAGCTCTTGAACCAACGTGGATGGGAGCGGTCCGAAGAAGATGGTGTATGGGAACTTGTGGCCGACGATACAACCTACCGATTTGCCTTTGAGCTTTCAACCGCTAACACACCCGAACTCGTGCGCGCCGCGGAATCGCTCGCACAGCAGTGGCGCGCATTCGGTATAGACGTAACCATTGTCGCGGTTGACACGCACGAACTCGCTCAGTCAGTTATTCGCCCTCGTCGTTTTGAAGCATTGTTGTTCGGCTCGATTCTTGGACGAGAACCTGATCTCTACGCTTTCTGGCACTCATCCCAACGTACTGATCCGGGACTCAATGTTGCTCAGTTTACTTCAATAAGCGCCGATGCATTACTTGAACAAGCACGACGTTCAGCCGATTCGATACAACGCAATGAGGCACATCAAGCATTCATTGAAGAATTTGCGGAAGAACGACCCGCTCTGTTCCTCTATCAACCAACGTACCTCTATTTTGCGCCGCGACATATCCGCAATATATCACTTACCCAGTTGACTGAAGGTAATGAACGATTTGGTGATATCCACACCTGGTACAGTCAGACACGGCGTATTTGGAGCGGTGTAAATGATTGATCTAATGTACTCATAATTCGCAATAAGCACGTATACGTATGACCATATAATTATTCAAATGAAGAAGCGATACAAAGAAGCCATTAATACCAATAGTATAGTAATGCAATGAACCATATGACGCAGTCATCATCCCCAGAACGTCGCCGACGCTCGTACAGTCCGCTTGATCCTTCTTTGCGCCAACGCTCCGGTGCAAAACGCCCAGCAAGTGGCAATCGTACACCACCTCGCCCTGTGCGCAGTGGTGCGACATCCGGACGACGTACGCATGTAAATGCCCAATTTACCTCAAAGCGCTCTTCACATACACAAACTCAGCGTCAACACGCCGGCAATGCTCGATCGGGTGCTCGTGCAACATCATCTCGCCACTCCCCACACGGACGCATGTCCTCACGCGGCAGAACAACGGCACCGGCAAACACAAAAAAAGAAGAGGTTATTCCTCCGCTTGCGCAGGGCGATATTCGTATTATCCCCCTAGGAGGCGTTGAAGAGATTGGGCGCAATATGACGGCGATCGAGATCGGCAATGACATCCTTGTGATCGACTGCGGCTTTCAGTTCAAGGAAGTGGAAACACCGGGTATTGACTACATACTGCCCAACACTAAATACCTTGAGGACAACAAAGACCGGGTACGTGCGCTCCTGGTGACACACGGTCACCTTGACCACACGGGCGCGATTCCATTCTTGATCGACCGTATCGGTCTGCCTCCCATCTACACGCGAAACCTCACGTCGCTTATGATCAAGAAGCGACAGGCGGAATTTCCGCACATCCCCCCGCTTGATTATCGCCTGGTCGAGAAGAACGATCGCGTGAAGATCGGACAACTATCCCTGCGCTTCTTCGGGGTCACCCATACGATCCCTGACTCCATGGGTATCGTTATTGATACCCCCTATGGCAATATTGTCATCCCCAGTGACTACAAACTCGAGCATATGGACGGCGTACCGAGCGAACGCGAGGAAGCAAACTATGCATTCTTCGACAAGGAGAAGACCCTCCTACTACTTCTGGACTCGACCAACGTTGAGAATCCCGGCTTTTCGACTCCCGAACAGTATGTAATGGAAGGACTTGATCAATATATTCGAGACACCAAGGGACGACTGATCATCGGAACGTTCGCTTCACAAATGGAGCGTATGGTCAGCATTATCGAAAGCGCGGTAAAACACGGACGCAAGGTGGTCGTCGAAGGCAGAAGTATGAAGACCAATATCGAAATCGCCAAACTTGCCGGTCTCCTTAAAGTTAAAGACGACGCATTCGTTCCTTCAAACGCCGCAAGCGACTATCCCAAAGAAAAAATTGTTATTTTGTCTACCGGTGCGCAAGGCGAGGAGTTTGCCGCAATGATGCGCATGGCGAATAAGTCACACAAATTCCTGGCAATTGAAAAGGGCGACACCGTACTCCTTTCCGCCTCGATTGTCCCAGGCAATGAAAAGTCGGTCGAAAAACTCAAAGATAATATTGCGCGCGCAGGAGCGAAGATCATCAGTTACCGCACGAGTGACATTTATGTTCACTCAACCGGTCATGGCAATCGCGAGGAGCTTGCATGGCTGCACCGAAAAATCAAGCCGAAATACTTCATGCCTATTCACGGTAATCACTACCGCTTGCGGATCCATGCCGACCTCGCGCAAGAACTCGGTATGTCCGAAAGTCACCTCATTGTGCCGGACAATAGCTCGATCGTTGAAGTGCAAGAAGGTGGCACGAAGTTTGTAAAGCTTCCCGTTAAAGCTCCTGCGGGACTCCGTATGGTAGACGGCCTTTCGATCGGCGACATGCAAGAGGTGGTCTTGAAAGATCGCCAAGCATTAGCTGACGACGGCATGTTCGTGGTGATCGCGTTACTCAACACCAAAACCGGCAAATTGCGTAAATCTCCCGATATCATCTCGCGCGGCTTCGTCTACCTGCGCGAGTCGCAAGACCTGCTTGCCGAAACACGCACGATCGCAAAAAAGACCGTTGAGGCAACTGCGGCGCGCATGAACCCCATCAACTTCGACTTCATTCGCAAAGAACTGACCGATGAAGTGACCCGTTTTCTCTTCCAAAAGACGAACAAGCATCCGATCGTCATACCGGTTTTGATCGGCGTATAGTTCCTGACACATACCGAGCAGACACAAACACATCCCGCGCGCGCAGTATGTTTGTGTCTGTACTTTGACGGTGTATGGCAGGGCGCGGTATGCTGAAGGTCGTGTTCGAACTAAAGAATCTCGTACCCTTCATTCGCCATCAACACAAAGCGCCGATATCGATCTTCAAAAAACTATCGGTCGCCAATCTCCTGTTTACTTTGCAGGTGGCGTTGCCCGCATACGCAGGCTCACTGTATTTGGCGCAATTTATGCCCGAGGAGCGCGTGGGGTTGATATTCATGGGCGGCGCTCTTCTGACGTTGCTTATCTTTCCGCTCCTTTCGAACGCACTCACCCGCTGGGGAAATTACCGCCTCACCATCTACGCGACCACGTTCCTGATATTCGCACTCTTGGGGGTCGCGCTCGCGCAGTCCACAACCTCGGCGGTACTGTGGTTCATCATCTCATACGCACTTACGTATGTAATCGTGTTTACACTCGATATCTTTATGGAACAATACACCGAAGACGAGCGCATTACCGGCGCAACGCGCGCGTTCTTTCTTTCAGCCGGCATTGTTGCGTTCATCATTGCGCCACTCATCGCCGGCCTCATCCTTACCGACTACGAGTACTGGAGAGTGTTTCTCGTGTCGGCACTGGTTCTTATCCCGTTTACCTACCTCATAGGCACAACCACAAACGGCTTTGTCGATGCCACCTATACCCAAGTACGTATCACCCGCACACTTGCGACAATAGCACGGAGCCCCAATATTCGTCTTATCATGCTCCTGCACTTGGTGTTACGCGTCACTTTCTCTTGGAACGCAATCGTCTTTCCACTCTATTTGATCAATCAGTTGGGTATGAGCTGGAGTGAGTTTGGTACCATTATGGCGATTGCATTTTCCGCATACCTGTTTGTGTTTTATCCCGCCGGTCGAATTGCCGACTCTATCCTTGGCGAAAAAGAGCTTTTGATAAGCGGATTCCTTATTATGGGATTTGCCCTTATGCTTGTACCACTTTTGCCGGGCGCGGTGGTTGCGCTTTGGGCGCTGGTGCTGTTCGTCTATCGTATTGGTGCGGCGCTGGTCGAAGGTATGACCGAAAGCTACTTTTTCAAACAGGTCGACGGCGGAAACCAGAACGTCATTGCGGTCTTTCGCATGATGGGACCACTTGGCTACATCATCGGTCCCGGCATCGCTTCACTCTTGCTTGCAACCATATCGTTCACCGCGACCTTTATGGTCTTCGGACTTATCATGGCGATCGCCGCCATGGCAACACTGCCGCTGGTAGATACAAAATAAGAAGACGAGATCAGTTAGCCGGCAAGCACCCAGCGCGTCTTCTTTTTTTCAATAAATCCTTCGCGCGCGAGCCTTGCGCATTGGTGCGCTATCTTTTCAGTATCGAAACCAAGGGTAGTTGCCAGTGTCTGATCGGTTACTGAGCCAGTGTGCGCCAGGTAGCGAATGATCGCACCGCGTATCTGTCGATCCGATCCTTCAAAGGCGGATTGTTTGGTGTACTGCGTGCTTTTGGCATTGAGTCGCACCCCGGCTTGTTTGAGCGTTGAGCCATAATCCATAAGTGCGGCGTACCACGCACGTGGTTCTGATCGGTCCAATGTCTGTTCGATCAAGGGTAAGAGTTCCCTATCATTCACTTTTTCAGCATCGGCAAAAAAATGATGCGTATATACCGTGCGGATGTTCGTCTCAATCAATACATCCGGTTGATTATATGCAAAGACCCGTACCGCACCCGAGGTGTACGGACCGATGCCGGGCAATGCAAGAAGTGCTTCTCGCGCTCGCGGAATGATGCCCTTATGATGAATGACGACCTCGCGCGCGCACACGTGAAGCATCTTTGCTCTACGGTTGTATCCCAGCCCCTGCCACATTCGCAACACATCAGCCAGTGGTGCTTCTGCAAGCGACGCAATTGTGGGATATGCACGAATGAAGCGTTTGTAGTACTCGACAACACGCGCGGTCTGCGTTTGCTGAAGCATGATCTCCGAGACCAGTATTTTGTACGGATCGATCGAGCCATCTTTGCGCACGCGCAATGCCGGCGGACGCCACGGATACGCACGCGCCGCTTTCTTTGCTTCGCGGTATACGGTTTTTTGAAATGCCGGTATCGCTCGCTTGTGCACACGCACATCCTAGCAAGCGCGCGGGGTACGCGCTACCACAGCGGATCGTCGCGCCGAGCGGGGGGTACTGGTCGCTGAGCGGGAGCATCGGACGCTGAGTCAGATGTGGCGGTATCCTCGGCGTTTTTTAGTTCTTCCCGGGTCTTTGTGGCTTCAGGGTGCGAAGGCTGATCGGATGGGGAATCATCTGACGAATCGGCGGAAGTGCTCGTAGAAGAGTTTGCTTCGTGTGCCACTTTGTTCGTGTCATATGTGGCTTCAGATCGCGCCTCGTGATCGGCATGCGCAGTCGGCGCGAGCGGTATGACAAACAGCGCCAAGATATACACAAGTATGGCTGGAATGAATGCCGTCACCACCAATACTACGATGAACGCAAGCCGCAGTATCACCGGATCAATCTCAAAATACTCTCCCAATCCGCCAAAGACCCCCGCCACAATGCGGTCGTCTCGACTTCGATACAAACGTCTGGTTATGGGCATATACGGCGAGTATACCGCGCCACTTCAACAAGGCAACCGATTACACCTATCGCACGGAATCAATTGACATTCTGTCAATGATACAGCGCAGTGTGTACGCGCTCTTCGGTCGGTTCGAGCACCGTGTAGATCACGTCTTTACGCTCCACGACCACTTTCCACTCGTTCATCTTCGCATACTGATACAATTCCTTGTTTGGATTAAAACAGATGGGATGCTCAACAAGCTCGAGCATGGTGATATCTCCCTCCGTATCCCCCACTCCGACTGAGCCGGCAAAGGTCAGACCTTCCTTTTCGATAACGCGCCGCACAATATTCGCTTTGTTACTAATAAGGTGCTCTTCAACGACCACGCCGGTGAATTTATCCGACGGTCCCAGCTCGTAGATACGCCCATATACTTTGTCGAAGCCCAGATTCTTAGAGAACTTGTCTACAACAGTCTTGGGCGATTGCGATATCGCAACAAGAAAGTAGCCTTCGCGCTTGAGTTCTTTGAGCAGATCGCGGGTATAGCGGTACGTGCGACGCTGTTGTTCCTCGATGACGCGCTCGCCGATATCGGCAAAGTCACCGTAGTGCACCCCTTTGATGTGGGTCATAAACGATTCCACCACCGCGGTGATATAGCGCTCGTAGGTTCCCTCTCGGTCAGACCATGCATGATACTCGCGCGCGTAATGATCGCGCGCTTCATTGGGAAATAGTCCTTCGTCGATCATCTTTTCGACGATCTCGACCAACAAACTCGATCGAAAGACCGTCCCGTCAATATCGAATACCGCCATCTTGCGTTTCATAGGTATATTGTAGCACCTTGTCTTGTGGATGCGAGTGGTCGGGGTGCGCTATGCAAGTCTCTGTAGGGGGTCTAACGCGGGATCATAGCCCCGCGCACGCCCCACGTCACGCCCGTAGGCAATGACCAAATAGGTGAAGAGATACCAGTCCTTTTTGGGAAGTAATTGCATTAGGTCGCGCTCGATACCGTCGGCGGTTTTTGCATCGGAGAGATCGAATCGTTTGACGAAGCGCTTCACATGGGTGTCGACCGCAATACCTTCGACCACGCCATGCGCATTGCCCAAAACAACGTTCGCCGTCTTGCGCGCCACACCGGGAAGCAAGAGCATCTCTAACATCGTCTTGGGAAGGTTGCCGTCAAAGCGCTCGCGCACCAGCTTTGCCGCACTAATGATATTGCGTGCTTTGTTATTGAAATACGTGACCGAACGGATATCCTGCGCAAACGCTTGCCAGCGAGCGTCCGCGTAGTCGTCCAGTGTAGGGTATTTTTTGAAAAGCGACTCAGTGACCATATTCACTCGCTCATCCGTACATTGTGCCGAAAGTTGCACCGCCACCATCAGCTCCCACTCATTCCCCCAGCGCAGAATGGTGTGCGATTCGTCGGGATACATTTTTTGGAGCTTTGCAACCAAACGGCGCATTCGTCTTTTCCTCTCAGCAACTTTATAGGTATCCAATTCCTCTATTTTTTGACGCACGACTGTTTTTGTTGCACTTTTTTGCTTTTGTGGAGGAGTCTTCTCTTTCGCCATGGTTATCCACAGTATACGGCTTCAGAGACACTTGCGCGAGTAACAGTGTTTGCTACTAGAGTCAGTTCATA
>PWVU01000097.1 GCA_003561715.1 Candidatus Kaiserbacteria bacterium
ATTGAGAATTTCGAACCACACAAGATTCCGCTTCCATTGCGACCGTTTGCAAAGCTCGTTGGTATTCTTGCCCCCCACGGTGGTACACCGCTTGACTATCAGTTAAGCTACATCGGCAGAAAGAGGTTTCTCGCCGTTGCGCTCAGAAAACTCGACACATGGAAGCCCGAGCGCATCATCGTCACGCACGGTGCAATTATCGAAGAAAACGCTGAGGCGTTTATGAGACGCGCATTTGAGTGGATGACCACCGCACCAGGCGAAAAGCTTATGCGTCGAATGCGGTCTCTTGGAGAAAAGCTCGCAGCGTCGGTGAAATAATGTACCATTTTGACCGTACAAGCTCGGTTTGTATATTTTCTACATTGCTTTTTTTGACCTCTAACCATCGTTTTATTACAGGAGATTTCGATACGTGGGTCAATAAGTGCAGAAGCCAATCCCATCAGGTACAATAGGTGACCTATGTCTCTCAAACTCATCACCCTGAACGTCCAAAAGAACAACCACTGGGAGCGTATTATTCCCTTCCTGATGCGCGAAAATGCCGACGTCATTTGTGTACAAGAGATTTTTGAGTGCGATATGGGGAAGATCGAAGCACTCGGCTACTCTGCTGTTTTCGGCTTTATCTCGACCCAACTGTACGATCAGCAAGATCGGGAATCAGGTCGCCCCGAAGGTGTGGCGCTATTTACCAAACTCCCGATCGTATCAAGCGACACGTACGCGTATTACCAATCACCCAATCCCGAGAAGCCCCAGGCATGGTTTGATCCTGAAATTAAGCGACAAACAACCGATGGGCGTGTCGTCGTCGCCACAGTCGAGAAAGACAGCGCTGAGTATACGATCGCCACCACGCACTTCACGTGGACCTTTGCCGGTGTATCGAGTGAATTCCAACATAAAGATATGACCAATCTGCTTGCGTACCTCTCACGCTACCCTGCGCTTGCTATCGCTGCAGATCTCAATATCCCACGTGGACAAAATGAGCAGTATGACCGATTAACTGAGCGCTTTACCGATTGGGTGCCACGAGAGCTTGCCGGCTCGATCGATCTTGATCTCCATCTCAAAGGGAAAGACCCTAAAGAAGCGCCTCAGCTCGCCACCTACATGGTCGACTATCTCTTCTCAACGCATCAATTCCGCGTCACCGATTTCCGCACCAAGAACGGCATCTCCGATCATCTCGCCTTCATTGCCGACATCGAGCGAGTGGGGTAGCATGTGGGTATGAGCGAGATCGTCATTCTTGTAGACGAACAGAATACTCCTATAGGCGCAAAGGACCGTACATTGATTGAGAATGGTGATATCTATCGCGCGGTAGGCCTTTGGATCACCAATAGTTGTGGCTCTATTTTACTGGCGCAGCGGTCACTTACCAAAGCAAAAGGTCCGGGATTATGGGGTCCAGCAGTAGCAGGCACTGTTGAATCGCACGAGACATACGATACATGCATATTGAAGGAAGCTTACGAAGAAATAGGGCTCCACGTTTCAATCAAAGAGCTCATTCGTGGCCCAATGACACTTGAGACAAATCCTGGAGGTAGCAGGTTTTTTGGACAGTGGTATCTCTACTCGACTGACATGCTGACAGATGATTTTGTTCTTCAAACAAGTGAGGTTGCTCAAGTAAAATGGTTTGAGCCAGACGAACTACAGAAGGAAATCGCCGAAGTGCCCGAAAAATTTACTCCTTCATTTCCAGAATCGGCAGAACGTTTTCTAACTCCTAATCCCTAACACCCTAACTTCCCTAGTATATGAAATACCTCCACACCATGGTCCGCATACACGATATCGAGCAATCACTCGAGTTTTACTGCGCACAGCTTGGTATGGCTGAGGTGCATCGTATGGAAAGCGAGCAAGGGCGCTTTACCAATATCTTTCTCGCCGCACCCGATGATATAACACAAGCTGAAGCCGAGCGCGCTCCCCTCCTTGAACTAACCTACAACTGGCCCGATGAGAACGGGAAGGTCGAGGAATATACCGGTGGGCGCAACTTCGGGCATCTTGCCTATGAGGTTGATAATATATACGACACCTGCCAGGCACTTATGGACGCAGGCGTTGCCATCAACCGCCCGCCCCGCGACGGGCGCATGGCGTTCATCAAATCACCCGACGGTATTTCAATTGAGCTTTTGCAAAAAGGCGACGCACTCCCTCCGACTGAGCCTTGGAGTAGTATGGAAAACATCGGTAGCTGGTAAGAGAACTCGTGGTAGAGTAGTGACATACTCATTTTTTTGCAAATTGCTCTCCATGACCACCCACTGCCTTTTGTGCCAAAGCACCAATATCGAGCCGCATGCTTGCGGGATGTTTAAATGTCGCGAATGCTTATACTTCTTTCTCGGCGTTGATGAACGCGACGCGCAACAAGCAACCTTCATCCCCACCAAAGACGGCAAGGTGAACGAGGCAAAGCTCACCGCGCTTAAGAAGAAATACCCGAAAGACGGACACGGCAAACGCGGTTTGTATGAGCGCTATGCCAAGCGCTACCACGATTTATTCGGTAATGACGTACGAGCACTCGATATCGGCGCGAGTGGCGGTTTCTTTTTGCACGAACTTGAAAAGCTGGGTGCATCACCCGCACATGTGCGTGCACTTGAGATCGAGCCGGACTACAAGCAACTCACCTACGACTATTTCGGGTATGAAAGCGACCTCGACAATATCGAGGAATACCGCCCGATCGATCCTGCAACAGGCTCAACCCAGACCTACCACGTGATCGGGCTCTTTGATGTGCTTGAGCACGTCCACCACTTCGACACTGCCCTTGCCCGTATTGCCGATATGCTTGAGCTGGGAGGGCGCGTGGTGTTCAAACTCCCTGCACGCAGATGGGCATATGCAAAATATCGCGTGATGCGCGCGCTTGGTGCAGATGACAAGATTCCGGTTGTTTTGTATATCGAACCGGGTGGCCATTTGAACTATTGGGACACCGACAATATCAAACGTCTTGAAGCGATCGAGCCGCGCTTGAAACTTGTCGAGACCCACTATCTCAAACCCACGTGGGAGCAATTTGGCGCACGCGGCTGGTGGCGTTATCTCCTCTACGGCGCAAATCAAATCCTCCCTATCCGTTTGTTTCCGGAGTTTGTCGCGGAGTTTGAGAAGAAGCGCTAACACCCAACAAAATGTTAAAGGTCAGACCTTTAACATTTCGTGTTTTCAGAGTCGTCACTTTCAAGTAGTGGTTTCAGAAGCGGGTAGAACTTATCCTCGCGCACGTCATCGATCAAGAGATCGACCCTGCGGTCCTCGTCGGTAAACTCAACCATCGATGCGTCACGCACAACACAAGCAGGCGTCTGTTCATTCGTTTCCCCCATTGCCACAACTGCGGCTGCCGCAATGCCGTCCACAATGTTTCCGCGCTCGTATAGTATCTCCCGTCCGAAGATATCTTTTCGGCCACGATAGTCATTGATCGGTGCAATACCCCAAAAACCGATCGATGCCCCCATAGCACCATACCGAAATGGAACCGAGACACTATCAACGATAACGACACCGAGTGTCTCAATTGAAAAACGTGCTCGATAATATGACCACAACTCTTTTGCCGCATCGAAAGGGTGTTCGGGCCATAAGATGTAGTGACCATTCGCGTTACTTTCGTCGATACCGGACGTTCCCACCAGCAGGTTACCTTTCGCTGTAATGCACCTTGAATACGGGCTTTGTATAGGCAGATAATGATCAGCTTCGCTGCGGATAAGAGCGTCTTTACTTGAAACATCCTCGATCCGCACACACCTCCCCTGATGGATGGCGACGACTTTGGAAGAGATGACGAGCACATCACGCTCTTTCAATGTCGGAGGTATGTCTTCAAGTGCTTCTAATAGTGAGTCTTGCGGCGGAACAAGCGCCCGCGTTTTGATGGGAATGATGTGCATGGTGGCTGGCGTTAGCGTGAATAATGCTCACACTATACGCCTGTATACATCGACCAAATGCTTTTTCTCCTATTGAGCAACATACGCTCAGCATAGAGCGCTTTTCGTGCTTTGTCCACTCGCATTACGTGTTCTTATTCCTGCAAGAACCCTCCCGCCTGGTGCTCCCAGAGACGCTTGTAAATACCTTCTTGAGTGAGCAGGGAGTCATGCGTACCATCTTGCACAATGCGCCCCTGATCAAGGACGATAAGGCGATCCATCTCGCGCAAGGTCGAGAGGCGATGCGCGATCGCAATCACGGTCTTCCCTTCCATCAATTCTTTGAGCGCCTTTTGGATCAACACCTCGCTTTCGCTGTCGAGGGCGGAGGTCGCTTCGTCAAGAATCAAGATTGGCGCGTTCTTGAGAATGGCGCGCGCGATCGCAATACGCTGCCGCTGCCCACCCGAGAGCTTGATACCGCGCTCGCCCACCAGCGTATCGTAGCCATATTGTGTTTCCGCGATAAAGTCGTGTGCCTGGGCTTTTTTCGCCGCCTCGATCACCTCCTCATCCGTGGCATCCGGCATACCATAGGCAATGTTCTCTTTGAGCGTGCGGTGAAAAAGCATCGAGTCCTGCGGGACAAATGCGATCGCTCGTCGCAAACTATCCATCGTGACCTTGGCAATATCTTGCCCATCGATCGTGATCTCACCATCGGTCACTTCATGCTGACGCAATAGAAGCGACACCAGCGTCGATTTACCGGCACCGCTCGCGCCCACCAATCCCACACGCTCGCGCGCCGGGATGAGTAGGTCAAGATCTTTGAAGACCGTTGCGTCAACCTTCCCGTCGCGATAATTGAAATCGACATTATGGACAAATATGGTGCCGTCAGTGACATCAAGGTCGACCGCTCCCGGCGCATCGAGCATATCGTGCGGCAGAAGTATTTGCTCAAGACCTTCTTGCACCTCTCCGTAGTGGCGAATGAATTGATTCATTGTGGCACCAATGAATGTGAGTGTGCCGATCACGCTTGCGAGCAAGGTCAATACCATCACCACGTCGCCCGCTGTTATTGAACCGCTGAGCCACAGTGATGAGAGAAGCCAGGCAACAAGTGCCACCAGCGCCACAATAATGATGTTATTGAGCACCAAGGCATATTCGGATAGCTGCCATTGTTTGATATCTAAGCGGCGTGCTTCGGCTACTTTTTTACCAACACGATCGACCTCATACGGTAGTCTGGTGAATTGGTGTACGGCGCGAATGTTAGTCACCGCGTCGACCGTCGATCCGCTGAGCGCGGATGAAGCGTTAGCATACGCGACAACATGCGGCCGACGATAGCGCACCAGTATCACATTCAGTAAGATCATAAGTAGAAGAGTGCCCAGAAATGACAGTCCGATCCATACATTTGCAACAAATGTTAGAGCAAGCACGATCGCGATCTGAATGAATGTTCCCCAGTATTGCCAGATGAATCCCTCCAGAAGGCTTTCGGAATGACCTGAGGCGCGACTTACCTTTGCCGATAGTGTTCCCGCAAATCGATCGGAAAAGTATGCGTCGCTATGGCGCACTAAGTAATCAAACAGCTGATTGTATGCAAACGACTCGGCAAATGTGAATGCGCGCATGCCAATAAAGCCACTTGCGCGGTGAAAGACATATGAAAGTCCGATCGCAACAGGATACAGTGCAATAAGCCAGACGAACGATCGCATATCATTTGCAAGCGCAGCGTCCACGATCAGCTTAAAGAGGTATGGCAATCCGTTGGTAAGCAATCCGGCAACCGTTGTAAAAAGTAATATAAAGGCAAATTGCCACCTTGCCTGACGTGCAATGTACAACACAAACCGCAACGG
>PWVU01000075.1 GCA_003561715.1 Candidatus Kaiserbacteria bacterium
CGGCTGCCAGAGCCTGGCCTCCCCCGATCTGGCCCAGGCCTTTCTGGACAAGGGCGCGTCCGTCGTCATCGGCTGGGACGAGATGGTCAACCTCTCCCACAACAACCGCGCCGTCCTGCGCTTCCTCGAGGCCATGCTCGTCGACGGACTGACCCCCGAGCAGGCCGTCGACCGTGTCAACGCCGACGTGGGACCCGATCCCAATTACAGCAGCTCCCTCACCCTCCTCCGCTAGACCACCTTCCCGAAAGCTGTGCAGTGATTGTGCTGGACAAGACAGAGTCGCACTTCACAGCCCCCCGTCTCAACAAAGACATTCCGAAGCTTTCGGGAAGGTTCGCAAAAGAAGATCTGCGTTGATCCTGCTGATCTGCGTCCAATCTGTGAACCACGATGAGGACCTACATGCAATCCGGAGAAAAAGGACCCATGGCTGATGAACGAGATACAAAGACCCGGCTGACCCTCGCCCGTCTGTTCCTCTGGATCGGCGGCGGGATGCTGGCTATCCTGCTCCTGGTGGGCGTGCTCAACATAATGGCACCCCACGCCCTCGAGACCATCTTCGGCGCCCCTCCGACGCCCACGCCACCCATAACGACCGCCCGGCCGCGCGCCGCCATCATCGACCAGACCGGCTACTCTTTCCCCTCCCCGAGCTTCATCGCCCAGGCTCAGTCGGTTCTGGAGCAGGCGGGCTACGCCGTCACCTACTACCCGCCCGAGGACATCACCGTGAGATTCTACCGCACCCTCCCCGACCGCGGGTACCGCTTCATCCTCTTCCAGACCCATGCCACCGACGAGGTGGTTAGCCGGGATGAGGACGGCTCCGATGCCGGGCCGGGCCCCTTCCTCTTCACCACCGAGCTCTATGCCCGGCAGCGCCATACGGCTCTCCAGGTGACCGATCAAGTCCGCGCCAGCGAGCTCTTCTTCGAGGGCTCGCCGGAGCTCTTCGCCGTCGGCCCCGCCTTCGTGCGCCGCAGCATGCGCGGCCTCTTCCCCGATACCGTCGTCGTCATCGGCGGCTGCCAGAGCCTTGCCTCCCCCGACTTGGCCCAGGCCTTTCTCGACAAGGGCGCGTCTGTGATCATCGGCTGGGACGAGATGGTCAACCTCTCCCACAACAACCGCGCGGTCCTGCGCTTCCTCGAGGCCATGCTCGTCGACGGACTGACCCCCGAGCAGGCCGTAGCTCACGTCAACACAGACGTCGGCCCCGACCCCACCTACGACAGCTCCCTCGCGCTCCTCCGCTAGACCGCCGATGGATGTAGGGCGGATCTGCTATCCGCCTATCCCTATCGTCTATGGCCCACTCATCCCCGGCGATCGGGCGCCGCGACGACCTGGGTTTTCACCAGCATATCCCCTACATGCTGACCGTTCTGGTTCAGAAGCGCCACGATGATGTCGATGATGCCGAGAAACGCGCCTATCACATTGCGCACGATCGAGTTCCCCATCGTGCAAGGCCGGCCGTCCTCTAGGCGCACCACCAGAAGCTTGGTCGTCCGCTTACCCAGGCTCTGTCCCTGTCCCAGGCCGTCCCGCACCAGGGTGTAGAGGATAGACCACCCGAAACCGACCAGACCCGCCAGGGCGATCAAGCCCCACACCAGGCCCGACGGCTCCTCGGCGGCAGCCAGCTGTGGTCCGGTAACCACGCCTGCAATGCATCCGAGGATCATGATCGGTATGGAAGCGATCACCCCATCTACAAGATAGGCCAGGATCCGTGGTCCCATCCTCGCCTTCTGTCTCACCATTTGAGGACTCCCTCCGTGCTCAGACATAGTTAGCCTCCTTCGTCGTGGCATAGGCGTGTGACTATCGAAGTGCGCCCCGTCAGTGCTGCCCAGTATACTGACTGGTCGAAATCGGGTCAGATGCGGTCTGGTGCCCCCGAGCCGGCTCCCTTACCCTTGCAGAAGTCCAGCCCTTGTCACGAGGGACGTCACCACGAGACGAACTTGAGACTTTCGATTCGTAGACACGGAAACCCCGATGTGGTATACTGGAAGAGTAGCCAGCCTCCTGGCCAATCGGGAACCCGCCTGATGCCCCGGGGCCTGCCGTGCCGCTGGTTGTGTATGCCAGAGGCGGGTCGTTCTGCTCGCGTGGTGAGTGGCTGCCCGTGGACCGCGCGAAGGCGCTTACCATTCCGGGCGCCAGCGTCTCCCTGTGTGCAGCCCGTTTCACTAGACTGTCGCGCTCACGACAGGGACTCGGGCTCCCCGTGCGCTGGGGTCTTCTGTGTCTGCCTGGCCGCGCGCGGCCAGGTGGACCAGCCATATTAGCCGCCGAGATAGCTGTGGGAGGTCCACGTGTCATCGACGAAACGTATGTCCGCAGTACGCTGCCTTCCCTTCATCGCCTGTCTGGCCTTGGCAGCGCTCACGCCCACAACGGCACGGGCCACTGTTGCCCGCTCAGATCCACCTCCGCCCGGGGAGGCGATCAGGCAAGCAGCGTTGAGCCCATCGGTCGTCGCCGATTTCGAGGAGGATGCGGCGGAGGCCGCGTTCAGGGCCGATATGGAGGCCTTCGAGGCGGCGCCTGGGCAGGGACCCCAGGCCGTGCCCGCGCTGGCCCGGACCTTGCGCGGTGAGGCGCTCGATCTGGCGATGCCCAACATCGTCGCGGCGCACCGGCAGGTGAGACAGCAGACGCCATCGCGCCCGGCGACGGCCCCGATAAGCCTGGACGAGGAAGAAGCCATCCTACAAGCTCAGGCCGGGCTCGATGCCGCCAGCCCCGGCATTGACCGCTGCGCCACGGGCCAGAGCCTCGACTTCGACAACGAACCCCGCCCGGTCGTGAGCGTCCGCCCGGCCACGCCCTACGATATGGGCACGGACGAGTTCAGTACCCCGCGCGTGGGCATCAACGGCGCTGGCTGTGCCTACGGCACGCTGACCCAGGCCATCGCGGCGGCGGCCGACGGCGACACGATCCAGGTGGCGGCAGGCACCTTCCACGAGGCGGTCGATATCGCAGACAAGAACCTCACCATCGTCGGCGGTTACGACAGCACGTGTACCAGACCCGGCGCGGGAGCAACCATCCTGGATGCCCAATACGGCCCCGGCAGCGTGGTCGACATCCTCCGCAGCGTGGTGACGCTGCGCAATGTGCGGCTTACCGGCGGCAGCGCCGTCGGCGGCGGGGTGGTCGCCGGCTCTGGCGCGCACGTCACACTGGACAACACCCGCGTCACCGGCAACAGCGGGACCTATGGCGCCGGGCTGTACGTCGGCTCCACCGCCGTCGTGACCCTCACCAACGGTACCCGGATCGAGAACAACACCGCGACGATAGCCGGGGGCGGCGCGCGGGTGTGGGGCAAGCTGGTTGGAAGCAGTTGGGATTCCACCATCGAGAACAACACCGCACCCGATGGCGGTGGGGTGTCGGTCCCCGGCGGCGTACTGGAACTGTGGCCGGTCCACGTCAAGCACAACCAGGCCACGGGCGCGTCCGGTCGCGGCGGTGGCATCCACGTCTATGACGGCGGCGTCATCACTGTGACCGCTTCGTCCAACGTGACCTACAACAGCGCCCACGATGGCGCCGGCATCTATGCCGACGATGCCACGGTCCACCTGGTGGCGATGGTCTATGAGAACGTCGCTGCGAACCACGGTGGCGGCGTCTACTTGAGCAACGGCAGTACCATGTACGCCTCCGGAAACACGTTCGTGGGCTACGCCGGCGCCGGATGGGGCCGCAATGAAGCTGACATTGGCGGTGGAATCTATGCCGTCGACAGCACAGTCGATTTTGGGGGTAACGTCTACAACAACCGCGCTGCGACGCAGGGTGGCGGTGTGTTCGCCGCTTCCAGTGTGATTACATTGACCAATGCTCACGTAGGCGGTACAGCCGACCATCAGGCTAACGATGTCACAGGTGGTGTGTTCGGAGCGGGACTGTACTTCACCGCCACCCACGCCTTGCTCTCCAACACCGTCGTGGCCAGGAACACCTTCTCCAGCGGCGCGGGCTGGGGCGGTGGCGTGTTGGCGCAGGCCGGCAGCGTGGTGACGCTGACCAATGGCAGCCGCGTGGAATACCATCACGCGCCCAACGTGGGCTGGTTTGGCGGGGCCGGCGCGGGCCTCCTGGTTCACGGCAGCACGGTCACGCTCGACAATAGTCAAGTGCTCTCCAACACCGCCGATGTCGGTGGCGGCGGCATCTATATGTTGGAGACCAGCACCCTCAACGTCCTCAACGGCTCCGTCATCGCCAACAACCAGGCGCTCAACTATGGCGGGGGCGGCATAGCTGCTACCGATGTCCCGAACATCAATATATCCGATGCCACGCTGCGCGACAACAGCGCCGGGTCCGACGGCGGCGCGATCCACATCGAGGGGGGAACGCTTGATTTCACTGGCGGCTGGAGCTTGCTACGGAACACGGCTAGCGGCAGCGGCGGCGCGGTCGCCGTGCTGGGCGACGCCGAGGCGAGCTTCCGCGCGGGCGGCTACAGCTTCGTCTACTTCAACCGGGCGCTGAGCGGGCACGGTGGGGTGCTCTACCTGGGCAACAACACCACCACGCGACTGTACGCCACCGCCGGTCACGAGATGTACATCTACGGCAACCGCGCCATCGGCGGGAACGGCGGCGCGCTCTATGCCGAGAATGGCGGCTACTTTGACATTTACGGGCAGGTGAATCTCGACCGCAACCGAGCCGACAATGGCGGGGCCATCTACGTGAGCAATGGCTCTCGCGTGTGGTTGGATGATTATGTCAATCACCGCCCGCAGCTCTGGGACAACTGGGCCGACATCGGCAGCGGCGGCGCCATCTACGCCTCGGATAGCCCGGGCGTCGAGTGCGAAGGCGCGACGTTTGGAAAGGCCGATGATGGCAACCACGCAGCAGTGAGCGGCGGCGCTATCTACTTGGACAACAGCGACTTCAGCGCCGACAACTGCATCTTCCAGGATAACCAGGCCCGCCAACACGGCGGCGCCATCGCGGCTCGTAACAACGCGACGCTGAGTATCTACGCCACGCATCCCACGCCCTCCGCGGCAGCCGCGCCGGCCGGGGCCGAACGAGGGGCTCTCGGCCCGGCCGCGCCCGCCGCGACAGCCTGTAACCCGCGCACCGACCTGTGCAGCGCCTTCGTCGGCAACGTCGCCGATAGTGACGCAAACGATGCCGGCGATGGAGGCGCTATCTACACCAACAACAGCGCCTTAGGCCTCAGCCACACATACCTGCACCGCAACAGCGCCTCTCGTGGCGGGGCCATCTACCAGACGGGGGCCACGGCGTCAGCAGAGGTGTCCAACAGCCTGATCCGCGACAACTCGTCCACGGGCGGCTTTGGGGCCGGCATCCGGAGTGCGGGAGGCGCGTTCACCATAACCCATGTCACGTTAGCCAATAACCAAAATGGCGCGGGATACTCGCAATCTGATACTGATGGGCATGTGATGAACAGCATCGCCTGGGGCAACGAGATGGGCGGCTTTTGGATCACCAGTGGGCCGCTCGCCGGAGATTGCAGTATTGACCAGAGCGGCAACGTCGGGCTGAGCAGAGACCCGCTGTTCGCGGCCCCTGGCGCGGGCGAGGACTATCGGCTGCAAGAAGGTTCCCCGGCCATCGACGGCTGCGCCACCGGCCTCTCGCCCGATCTGGATAACAAGCGCCGTCCGTACGGCGATGCCTACGATATGGGCGCGTATGAGTATTCCGGAAGCGTGATCTTCCTTCCCCTCGTGCTGCGGGGCCACTAGGCTCACCGCGCGGCGAGGGTGACGCAG
>PWVU01000157.1 GCA_003561715.1 Candidatus Kaiserbacteria bacterium
ATGAGTATTTTTTTTGAAAGTATTTTATTCATATGCCACTTACATCAACTGTCGGACGACACGTTCTTATTACATCTTCTCCTTCTACTCGGGTGTCAGTTTGTATCCACGAATCACCAAATCCCGCACAACAATTCTCCCCCACACACTCCTGGGAAGTTGTAACAATAATTGCTGTATCCGCTGCAGGAGCAGTTGCGGGAGCGTCTCCAAGTGCTGTTCCTTGCGCGCGTTGGAATGCATTGAGCTGAACTAATTCCGGGTTTATAGTATAAAGGAATAACCACGACCCCAATAAAATTACCAGACCGATCACGGCATTGCGTATTGACTCTTTCGCACTCTCCTTACTGGAGTATGAGTCGGTTCCCATGTATTTTATACCCGCAATAGCGATCATAATAACAGCTAGAAGAGCGCCTGCGCCAAGCGCGATGATAAACAGCCAATTGAGCAGATTGGTAAGGCTTTCCTCAGGAGCGTCAGTTGATTCCAGACCAGGTAAATCACCAGGATTGCTGAGAGAAACAAAGGTTTCTGCATGTAGAATCGTGGGAACAAGAATGGTCGCTAAGCATAGTGCGCCTATGAAAAAGAGTTGGAATTTTCTGTTATAGATAATCTCGGATACCATATCAATTTGGTTACTGTGATACACGTATTTGTTCTGAAAGCGCTCGCTGCATAATGTGGTCAGTGTGTCTTACCTCCAAGTTTAACATTGACTGGAAAGAGTTCTCTTCTTCGCGGCGGAGTGTGATAAGGGAGCGTGCTTGTACTTGTTGACGGTTTACGTTCCAGACGTAAGAGAGAAGGTTCGCTTCTCTTGAATTCACAGAAAAAAAGAATGGTTCTGCAATAAGTGCCATCTCATCTTGGGTCATGGAGAATGCTCCAGAGACGGAGGTATTGTATACAATGCCACGTAGAGGACTGTAGGTGTAGATACGAACAAAGGGATCGACTACAGGTATTGTTATCTCCTGGAAGCCCCGCAATAATCCGTCTTGAGAAGAAATCTCTACACTTACGGTACCTTCTCGAACCGAATTATGTACCGGTATGGTAATAGTTCTTCTGCCCAAGCCGGAATGTTCGGTTAGATTTCTTTGACCACTTTTCCATTGATAGATCAATAAGTCAGGATCAATACTTGTCCCATCCGTTCGAATGAAATCCGGCAGTGCCACGACTCGCACAGATGCGCCGGCAGTAACGCCTGCGCGACCTCTATACAGCTTGGGAGTGTAGGTATCAGCTTCCCAGTGGAGGAGAATCGTTGTTGGACGAATTGCAACCTCGCGGGTTATCTGAAATCCCGATGGTGTCTCCACAACAAACCGGATTCTGGATTGTGAGCCGGCTGCACCAGTTCCAAATACAAACGAACGTTGTGCTACGCCGAACGATTCGAGCTCGTCATCAACAAACCACGATATGGTTGCGGTTGAAAGATCAAACCGTGTTCCGCGCAGTGTCGCAGTGACTTCTTCGTGTGCCTTGGGATGCTGAGGTGAAAAAGACACAGCAATACCCAACTCTGAGAGTTCTTGGTCGCCCAAGAGAGTTGATGGCATCTGCCCATACGAATAATAGGGTATGAGGAGTGCAACAATAAGTACTATAAACGAAAAAATATACCGCATAGTACCCCGTATCTTCAGTATGTTATTTTGGAAAAAAAGCGAATTCATTATTTCATGCATATTCGATAAATATATCACATTACGCAACAACGGCCTCCCCCATTCTTACTCCTTGGATGTTGTCATTAGCACTCGGGCGTATCTGATTTTTTCGATACGCATTTATCGTTGCGATACTCTGAAGATTCCTTTTTTCTTCCAAGAGGCGTCGCTGCTCAATGCGCTCTTGCGCGATCTCTTTTTCTTTTTGTTCTTTCTCCACTTTTTTCACTTGTTGTTTAACATTCCTATTCAAAAAGAGGATATATAAAGACCATGCGGGTATGAAATTTGTAAGTGGAAATACCTTGATAAAAAGAGTCAGTGCATAACGTGCTATCTTTTTCGACTCGATAAATGAAACTCCGTGGGTTTTATACACCGTGAAAACAACAAGATTAATGGTTAGAGTGAGAACAAGATCAATGATAAAAGCAAGCATTATCCCAAACAAAAATGCTGTTGGTGCTAATACAGGTGATGCCAGAGAAGCAAAAAATGCTCCCACACTTCCTGCTGCGGCGCCCGCAATCCATCCGGCAGTGGATCCCAAGTATCCAGAAACGGTACCTCCTACAGCCGCTCCTGCCCCGGCCCCTATAAGAGCTGGAGCGATCATGGGCATGATGATAGGCAAGAGTTTCGTACTTATGTGAACAATATCGACAAAAATTGCCAAGGCGTATATGCCAATTTTTGTTCCTTTTCCTAATCGTTTGACTTTCATACCAATCGTTCTTACCCTCCCAACCGCTCCTCCCGCGCTTTCTTGATAGACAGAAGCTGCGATGGATCGGAAGTGATGATCTGATCTTCAGTATACGAAGCAATCACTTTTATTGCCACATGTTTAACCCCAGCGAAGAAAATACCCTCTCCCACTTCGCTTTCCAAAAGCAGATACTTTTCCTCGTCCGTCAGATTGAACGTTTGCTGGACACGGTCGATCGAGGTCGGTGACTGCTTCAAAAGAAGCTGAATGGACGAGTTGGTGATCATCGGCACGCCGTAGGGACTCTTAAGGAAGTCGTCCACGTCCTGGGTGATAGTGGCAAGCCCTAAGTAGTACTTACGACCACGCTTGGCGATACCGTAGAGGAACGATGCCGTGTCTTCGCTTTTCATCATCCACCACGCCTCGTCCACCACCAAGAGGCGCTTTTGCAGTCGCCTGCGCACCGCCGTCCAGATGAAGTTGGTGATGATATACATGGCGACCGGCTTAAGGTCGTCCTCCATGTCACGTACTGAAAAGACCACAAACTTTTTGTTGATATCGACATTTGTCGGGCGATTGATAAAGCCCGCCCACGTGCCGCGGGTGTATTTGGTAAGGCGCGCGACCAGCGAATCACTTCCTTCCATGCCCGCCAAGACCATCTCAAAATCGCTCATCAAGGGTGGTGGCATGTTGGTGAAATCGGTTGTGCTCGTGATGTCTTTGAGTGCGTAGGTCTCGGTGATGGCGCGATCAATGATTGCGTCTTCTTCGGGAGTGAGTCCACCCATCATAATGCGGAAAAGTCCCACTAACGTCACAATATTACTGCGCAGGATATCTGCGGGAGACTCGTCGCGACCTACCGGCGGTAGATCGAACGGGTTGATGTGATGTTCAGACGAAAGTGCGATATTGAAGTAGCGACCGCCGGTTGCGTTTGCCATATATTCGTACTCCCGCTCGGGGTCGATCACGATGACCTCGGTATCGAACATCAATGAGCGCAAGATCTCCAGCTTTACGGTGTAGGATTTGCCCGCGCCCGACTTTGCAAACAGCACCGAGTTGTAGTTTTCCAGTGAGTACCGATCGAAGAGAACCAGGCTCGAATTGTGTCGGTTAATGCCGTACAAAATGCCTTTGTCGGCGGTAAGGTCGAACGAAATGAACGGGAAGATGCTGGAAAGCGGCGCTGTGTTCAGTTTGGAATGCACACCGAGTATATCGGTACCGATCGGCAACACGCTTTTATAGCCTTGTTCTTGCTGAAAGAGTGCGGGCTTGATATACACCAACTGCGCCTCAAGTATCGACTTGATCTCCGACTCGATCCTGTCAAGCTCCTCGCGCGTATTTGCATAAATAGAAATGTAGAGCCCCACTTCGAACAATCGCTCCTGCGCTTGTTGTAATTGATCGCGCAGTGTCTCAAGGTTCTCATACGCGGAATCAAGCTTTGGGTCGCGCACCATACCTTTGCCTTCACGCTCATGAATCTGGCTTTGCACCTCCGCTACTTTCTTCTGGAATTTCTTCAAAATATCAGCGGTGTCAATCGGGTGCACAAAGATCGAGATATCGAATACCTTATCGAGATTGATGATCGGCGAGAACCAGTTATCCGAGAGATACCGCGGGTAAGAAATCACAAAGAAAGTGCGTGCGATCTTTTCCCCCAGATCCATCTCTTTGGGACTGATCTGAAGTGCCGAGGGCGCGAGCACGTCTTTGAGCTCAAGCGTACTCGCCTCGTAGAGGTCTTGCGGCAGGACAGGTTGCAGATCGATATCGTGATCCGCCTCTTTCTTTTTGTCGCCGGTGATAAAGCTAAGTAATCCCATAGTATATTATGATGAAAGGTCTTGTACGCCGGTTGGCATTGGGCGATCAAGCTCGCCGATATTGAACATTTTGTAAAAGAGCTCAATTGTTTCCTCGGTACCCAATTGTACCGCTCGCACGCCTGTGCGCGAAAGACCGGTGAGCACGATATTGATCCTCTGCTCCAGCTGAGAGCGGTGCTCTTCAAATGATGCCGAACTCTCTTCCTCGGTCTTGGGCGCGCCGCCAATGAGGGATGAGAGCGGATTGCCACCTTTCCCGGTTGAAACGCGCGCCGGCGTATACGGCACGACCACAAAGAAACCCTTGGTCATAATATCGGTACCTTCCATAAAGCCCTTGATAAAGTCGATATATTCGCGCACCTGTATTTTCATCAACTCGCTCGTCTGGTGATTATACTGCTCTTCCAAAAGAGCGATGTAGGGGCGAATATCCAACTCACGAGATTGAATGAACATCTGCACGCTAAAATCGAGCGAATTGAGAAAATTCTGAAACTGCGCGAGTATCGCGATCTGCTCATCTTGCGATTTGAGCGCGAGGTTGAGGGAAGAGGTCATAAGAATTGCGCGCAAAGAGCCATCCTTAAGAACCACGATGCCGTCGCGCACCTGCTCGATAGGTACGAAATCTTGGCTCGCTTTCGCTTTGGTCTTATTCGTTGGGTCAATGGGCATACTACGTATTCTATTTTACCTCACTCTCGCTTTGATACATACTCTCTTTGATGTCCAAGCTCCAGGCAATATCTTTCAGTTTGTTTGCGGCGACCTTGGGAACATAGGGCTTTGCGGGCGCGGGCACGCTGCGAGCTGCTTTTTTTGAGGCGTGAGGTGCGCGATGCATCCACAGGTAGAGTTTTTTATTCAGTGAGTACATTAGGAACGACTGCAGAAGAAAACTGAATGGCTGATTATTGTAGCGCACAAACGCAAGCGCCACCGAGAGCGCAAGAAAAGGTCCGCCCACCAGCGCGGCAACAAAGAACCCGGCATACGTATAGACGATGACACACAACCCTACCCCGCCCGCCAAATACGCAAACTGCCGGAACGACAACGGACCGAATATCTTGTCTTCCACTTCGATGAATTGGGGGACTTGGAATCTCATTGGTTGGTGGGTAGTGAGTGGTGTGTAGTGAGTGGTGTGTTGCGACTACGGTTTATTCTGAAGGGATGAAATGAGTCGGTTGAGCATCTTCTGTATTGGCTCAAGTTGTTGATGCGCTTCGCTATGTTGTGTCTCGGTGATTAGTTTTAGTCGTTGAGCGATTTCCAACTGTGTCTCAAGTTCTGCTCCGGAACCGAATGCAATGCGTACGAACTGTATGAATTCTTTACTGCTGCCCCGTCTGCTTCCTTCAGCAATATTGGATGGAATCGATATTGCACATCTTCTCATTTGTGAAGTGAGCCCATACATTGCCTCTTTCGGAAAATGGTGGGTGAGTTGATACAC